>CAYIDE010000020.1:0-11636 GCA_964362065.1 Candidatus Woesearchaeota archaeon
TTTTGAACCATTTTCTACTCCCTTAAGGATCATAGCAAAAGATTTATCGTATACTAACTTATACTTTTTCAGAAAAGTTTTTTTGTCTAAAACATTATCTTTTATCTCTTGTACTTTAACCTCGAGAGATTTTTTTATCTCTTCGTCAACAGACTCAAAAGTAACTTTATTTTTTTCTAAATAAAGATAAATAGCCACCATATTTCTTACAAGACCGTATTTTTCTTTTCCACTTAAAATATCAAAATTGTCTAATAAAGTCTTACTTTTAATAAGATGTAAGTCAAGCAATTTATAATCCAAGATATGACTTGTTTTGTAAAGAAAACGCCTTTTGGCTACGCATCTGCTTAGCATCATCTGATATAAAGGATCTGTTTCTAAGCCTCTGACTAACTCTTTATTGCTCAAGATGAGAATATGCCCTTCTATTCCTATTTTTCTTTCTATTGCCTCTTTAATTGGTTCTTGTTTAACCCTATTATCAGTCACAATAAGAATATCGATGTCGTTAAAGTGAAACCCTTCTTCTAAAAACGAACCAGTAATGATAACATTGTCATATTTAGTAATTGACTTATTAACTGTCCTTAATACTTCATGTACAATCTCTAATTTTATAGACTCTAGATTATTAACTCCATAAAAATAAGGTTTTTCAAACTTCTTTTCTTCACCATTGGTTTCTAATGGCCTGATTATAACATAATTCCCAATATCAAATCCAGATCGATTCTTCGGAATGTAGATCTGATCCATTTTGCTTCCTCTGCTTACTTTACTTACAATCTCCATAATACGTAATATTACGTACTGTATATAAATGTTGCGAAAAGCCCAAGAATTAACAAAACTATTGAAACTAACAAGCCCATTAATTACTATTATTTGTTTTACTCTAAATTTCCCTTAAACCTGCCGCCCAGACACTTTTATGCTAAATGATTGCTCTGCATTTTTTAACTACTTCTTTAGGTAACAAAACAACCACCAGCTTTTTATACTAATAAAAATCAATATTTCGATGTATATACAAAAAAACCTCTACTCTCTTTTAGCAGGTACTGTTTTATTAGGATCAGGTTGTACAACAATAAACAAAGTAAAAAACTATGTGAAAGGCGGAGAAACTTATGCCCATAACGCTGCAAGTCATTTGAAAGCAAATCAATTTTCAGACCGAGATTTCAACACAAGCAGGTCAGAAGTTAGAATGCCTTTTGGCACATACATATTTGGTAAATTAAAAGTAGATGATAATATAGAAATTAGTGGTTCTGTAATAAATGCTGATGACTTATTCCCATATTGGGGTCTGCGCAAAGATAAAATGACTGAATATGTCTCGCCAGGCAAGAAAGAAGCATACTTCGGCAGAGATGATGCAATGGGAAGCGTATTTGTAAGGGCACATGGAATAGAGAAGATAATTACAGACAGATGTTTTGAACCTCAAGAAATGCCTAAAAACAAAGAAGTGGCAAATGTTGGAGAATCTCATTTTGGTGTCCCAGGAATTAATTTTGAAAATAGAGATATAAAACATAGCTTAGGTTATGTAGTCTATACTGCAGGAAAAGACAAAGCAGGAAAACCTACGCAAATACTAATGCTAAACCCGGTATTCGGTCTGGACCATGAAAAGGGTCTTGTTGTCCTCTACGGAACAGCATATGAAGAGAAGAAAGCAAAAATACCTTCTCTCAAATACAGCTTGGCAACAAACGACATAGTAAATGCCCAGATTATTTGGAAATAATTATTCTACCTTCAAATTCAATTTCCAATTAACTTCTTTATTCTTGTCAACAACTAAGCTAAATATCTCTCCTGCATTATCAGAAATAAGTTTAAATGAATCAGAAGCAGTTAATGTATCAAAATCATCTTTTATTTCAATTATATATTCAGCACCATCTGCTACTTCATCTTCTTTGAAATTTCTCGAATAACTACTGGCAGTAATAGAACTAAGAATTATGTTGTCAAGAAGTCTTTTCTCGTTAGGTAATTTTAATAAAATATCTGCACTAACTTGAGGAATAGCATTGCATCCAGAGACAACTGCCTCAATATCCTTATCAAACGAGCCCTCAGAAACGCTCTTTCCATTTTGATAAATTTCAACTTTGCAACCTTCCTTATCTAAGCCTGTCTCCAGCAAAGAGGATTGCAAATAAATAAAACCATCCTCAACTTTTACAAGATCCAAAATAGCGCCATCTAAAGATTTGTAAGTTTCTAAACCTATCAGCTCTGATGTTCTTTTAGAGCCGAAAACAACATTATATTCTGACTCTAAAGACAAGATATATTTATCAATTGCATTTTTATAAGGCCTAACATCGCCAATGCGATATGCAGTAGTTTTATAATAAATTCCATCTCTCTGTAAGAAAATATTCCCTTTCAGACCATTAAAATAAATATAAGTCCTTGTATAAGAACTTGGAGCATATTTTTCATCAAATTTAATTGCGTAACTTTTATTCAACTCATCTTTATTTACAATATCAGTAGAAGTTCCTGTATTCGAAACTTGAGAACCTATTTTAGCTCTTTCATAACTTAAATAATTCTTAGCAACAACTTCTTTAACCCTTCCCTTAAGCAGCAGAACCTCTGCCTTGTGATGATTGAGAACCAAATTATCTAATCTCGCTCCGAATTTCTGCTCCATTTTCCCAAGCAGTGCCTGCGCCCGCGAATTTACATTCTCAACATCAATTTTTCCTCCATAGCCTTCCCCATACGCCTTAACAAAAGATTCAACATCTTGTTTAATTTCTGAAATAATTCCGTTAGCTTGTTCATTGCCTAAAGAAACAATTCCTCTTCTCTCTAAATCTTTTATTCTCTGTCTTTCTTCTAAGGCTGATAATGTTTCATTTTTAATGCCTTTATTGCTGTCTGTAATTGCATTGGAAACACTCTTCTTATCCAACCAGCATTTCAAGTTATTGCTCCCGCATATACCCACTTGCACGTATCTCGTAGGTTCAGTAGATTCTCCTGGATTCCTTGTTGAGCAAATCCGCACAATTCCGCGCTCTGCAATTTGTGGGAATGCACTCTCTTCTAAACCAGCTTGTATGCTCGGCGTTAAAGCACTGCCTAAATTTGGGCTCCCGCTCACACACTCTCTCTCTGTCTTAATATCGCTCCTCTCCAATTCAGACTGCACAGATTTATCTCTTAAATAATTCACAGCAAAATCTGTAGTAACTTGCTTAAACCCACACTTCTCTTCGTCATTTATCCTTACACAAAGCTCCTTGTATCCTTCTGGAGCTGTAAAGTCCCTTGTCTGATCAGCTGACTGTCCTCTGGCAAGAAAACCATTAGCAACTAAAATTCTAGGCGAGTTATAATAATAACTTGAATCAGGCGGACTCTTCAGATAAACATTGTAATAAATTCCAGCATCCTTGCCTGCAAAAATATGATAATACACTTTATACTGTGCAGTTGCAGGAACAGTTGCACTCGTAAAGAGAGTAGTATCAAAATAAGCATAAAACTGAGGCGGGCTGTCTGGCTCAACTAAACTCTTAAAATTAGTCGGTGCCTTTGTTGAGATAAATCCTTTGCAAAATTCTCCTCCTGCTTCTTCAAGAGAGCGTGCCCTGAAAGCTTTAAGTGAATTAACCGCATATGTCTGTGTGAAATAATCAATTGATTTACGCGTATTATCCCATGCTCCCATAACTGTCAAATACTCTCCGCCTCCTCTTGCTCCCTGTCCTCTTCCATATGCTAATTCAACCAGCTTTGGCAGCAAAACATTTGCAACAGGAGCTATCTGCCTCCAAAAGAATTCGCATGCGTAAATAGAATATAATTCATCACAAATACCAATCATCTTGCCGCTCTGCAAGTTTTCCTGCAAGCAATCCCTGTGGCTCTTCAAAACTGAAACATATGCATCTATTCCTGCGCTAATTCCACTCAAACAAACAGGCACATAAATACCCTCTTGATAATTAGGCAAGCATAATAATGCACTTCCAACAATTCCTGTCTGAATAACATCTGCAACAGGATACTTTCCTCCAAAATCACATCTTGTTGCAGGGCAAATCACTGGGTCGCAGACATTAAATAAGAGTTTGCAATCCTCTGGACTCATAAAGTCTTGGCATTGCACACTATCAAACTGCGTCATTGGTGCCCCTTGATAAAATTGCTGTCCATTTATCGTAATAATTTTATTTCCTTTCTGCCTTGCTGCTTCTAATATAGCCCTCTGTGATTTCTCCACTAATTGCCTTGATTGTTCCCTAGGCAAGCCCAAAAGAGGAGCATCATAATTAATCCCCACATTCACTAAACCGCAATCATCACTCTCATCAATTATTCCATTAGCTCCAACATTGCAAATCTTCCATGCCTTTGGAAGACCAGAAGCATCATAAGCTGCAATCTGATTCCCAATTCTTAAATGAGACTGTACATCAACATACCATCCATTCAAAACATCAAAAGGAACTCTTGCTGGAAGACCTTTATCAGGCCCTGTCTCAAAATAACGAACAACCTGATCTCTTGGACTAATCCTATTTCCAAATAAAGGAGCAGCATTATGCTTAATATTTCTTATTCCTCCAGCATAATAAACATCATCTGCACTGATTCCATTCGCTTCTTCTAAAATTATAATTTTCTGCGTTTCATCTAAAGTGTACTTGTAAACCCTGCTATCAGATACAAATACTCCTCCACTGAAAGTGCCTGCAAGAAGATAATCTCCTGATTCAATTCTCTTATTCTTCATAGAAGGAATAGCTAATCCTCCTGAAGGAACAGAAACCCTCACTGCATCACTAGATGTATTTAAAAATGCTGTGATGTGCTGAGCCTGCGGCCCAGATATACTATAAGCCCCGATCTTTCCATTAGCTACTTTTATAGCTCCTGCATCTCTATCCTCGGATCCTGCTCTGCCAAGAATAAGAGGTGACCCGCCAAGCCCGCCTTTCTCTGCACTTATTTTTTCAAGAATTTCTTTGCTGCCTGCAACTCTCTGTTCTATCCTCTTGCTCTCCTCTAAAGCAAAAATTACATTCTCATCAGCTAATCTTCTATTTAAGTACCAATCTCTCAAATCTGCATAAGAATATGGAGATGGCTTCTCTGCAGATGGTAAAGAAAGATTTCTCACAAACGGATCATTACTATAAGCTGAATTTGTTTGTAAAAATGTAATAAACTTCTTCTGTGCATCAATGCTGTCTACACTATACCCAGATGCAAAGCTCCCTTGCTTTGCCTCTCGCTCAGATATTTTTTGATTGGTTTCGGTAATCACCTTTTCTCTCAATTCCACTTCTTTGCGAATATTTTCTCTTTCTCCATTAAAGCAAGCTGTTAATGTTTTGTACTCTACAGGACGATAACTTCCATCAGCATCTAAAATCCTCTTATTATCAACAGCATATTTACATCGCGCACTCCATCCGTGCTCTCCCCGCATAGCTTGCTGTCTTGCAAGAGCAGTGCCATCAATCCCGGAAATAAAATTCTTAACAGTCAGCGTTGCAGAAGTTGCAAAACATGCTGCTTTAAGCCCTTTCACCACATTACCCAAATTCTTAGAAATACTCTCCCATTTCTGCACACTCTCATTCAATAATGCAATTCGATCTTTAGTTTTATCTGGCGCAAGTTTAATCACTCTTTTCTCAATGCCAATATGCACACTCAAATTAGTTTGTGATGAAGTGCCTTTAACACTAGGAAGCAAACGTACTTTAACACTTTCCCTCATCTCTACACTTTCCAATTTCAATCTCACATCTCCGCATACTAAGCTTGCATCATCCCTCACACTTAATGTCAGAGTTGCATAACGAACACCCCCTCTTTCTCTATTCCTTAAATAATACGCATCACTACAATAATAACGAATCTGCACTCTGTCTTCATCAATAACTCTATCCAAATATACCCTCTCAAGATTTCCAGATAATATGCTGGAATTTTCTTCCAAAGCAACGCTGAATGTCCCTCTTCCCCCTCCTCCTAAACTAAATACTGCGCTCGACACCTCATCAGGAATATTAATACCAACAAGAGTAATAGTTCTAAACTTATTGTCTACATTTACACTCACGCCTGCTAAACCACTATCTTTAGCATAAAACTCTCTAAGAGCAGACTCGCGAGCAGAGAGTTCAGAGGATTCAGGATAGAGGCGAATAAGTTTTTCCAGCACTCTCTGCACAGAGCCCTGTTTCTTTCCATTAGTTGATTTTGCAAGAGCAAGTGCTTTCTCTAATGCTTCTTCTCCATATGTCTTCGCCCCGAATTCATTCTTTCTTTCTGCAGGAAATTCATCTGCAACTTGCTCATACGCCTTCATTGCCTCTGCAAATGCTAACTCTGCTTCTCCTGTTCCTAAAGGCTCATCTTCAAATATCTGTCTCTTGCTGGCAAGCTCGTCTCTTTGCTCCACACTTAGCTCCTTAACTGCTTTAAGCGCTTCATTAATCCCAGCTAAACGCTGTTGCTCGCGAGATGTTTTCTGTCTAAGAACAGCATTCCATACTCCTTTATCATAAACATAAAGCTCGCTCCTATCCTCTCTCACTCCATATCTCTTTCCATCAATCTCTGCATAATAATAAGTAAAGGTTTGATAAACCTCACTATCAATCTTCGCAGCACTTCCATCTTTATTCTTCAGCACTCCTAGCAATTGAGCTAAACTAGACCTCAATTGTAAAACTATTCTTTCCCTTCCTAGCAACCCTGTGCCCTGACAGCTGATAGTCACATTTCCAGAATCTTTAACCCCTGAAGTCTGAATATTAATTACTTCACACTTATCATTCAAAAATCTGCTTCCTCTAAAAACATCAAAACTCTCAACCCCTCGCTCTGCTTGCACTTCTATCCTGGCAGTGCTCTGTGCTCCAGAAAATCCGTCATAAGAAATCTGAACGCCTGCCTGACAGAAAAATCCAGGCATGTATGTGCTCCTTGATAATTTTCCCTGCTCTACTCTTTGTGTTGTAATTTTTCTATCACCATAATAAAGGGAAATAATCGCGCTTGCAGAATCTGCCTGCTCTAATCTAACAGAATATCTGCCATTCCAAAAACTATTGCGAATTTTTTCCTCTCCCCATAGCTGCTCGCTTACTGGCCTTAAAATAAATTCTGCTCTTCCAATGCCAAAGGCATTTCCTGCATTATATTCAATTATGCCTGTCAAATTTACATGCACAGAACCAGGTATCTCGCTCTCTTTCTCCTGCTTCTTTAAAACAACAACAACATAACCAATATTATTGATAAGAGGATCTCCCAAAAGCGTATCTCTCGTGCTCAAAGCAGCGCGTGCAGGATGAAACCCTGCTCCAACAACTCCCTTTGGATAAGTTCCTGAAAAACGAATATTTCTTATCTCCTTAATATCCACAAGAGGATTAATTGTAAGCGCATCAATCTGGCAAAATACAGGAACATTCTGCTCTGCTAACAAATCGCTCCTTACAACCGCAGGCTGACATCCTCCTGGTGCCACTTGTAAAATTACATCTTCTCGCGCTTCGCATGTTTCCTTGTCACCTAAAATAGGCCAGTAATTTTCTATCTGCCCGCCAGAGTAATAAGTCTGAAAACTAGGGGGCGGCTGGTATGTAGTTCGAGCAATGCTTGTCTTACTGCTGAATGCAGCCTCGCTTAAACTCACAACCAATATATTAACAGCAAAAAATAATAATACCCATAATGCAATTTTATAATTCTTCATAGACTATTGACCTCCACTCCCTGCTCGCTAACAGCCTCAAAATTATACTGCAGCTCTTCAAGTGATTTCGGCGCTGACAAAACATCCACTATTAATTGAAGTGTACCTTTCTCTAACTCTGAAGATAAAAGATAAGCACTCCCTCTGCCTCCCCCAATTAGAGCATATTCGATATTAGTTTCAGGAATAGTAATATCAAAACATTCTTCTTTCGTAGAGCCAAATAATCCTAAAATTCCTGCTCTCTGAATTTCTTGGCATTGCCTCTTCGTACTCTCTGGTATTTTCACTGAAGTATTTCCATAGACATAAACCCTCACATCATACAAACCTTCAGAAAGTCTAATACTCTTCGTTTCCGGAATAAATGCACTTACACTCTTCTGATTAACTGTATCGCTAAAACTTACCAAAGCATTTCCATCAACAGGCTCACCTCCTGCCTCTAAAATAATCTTTACATCAAATTCCCTATCAAGAATAATCTCTGCACTTGTTTCTTCATTGCTTGAAAATAATTGCTTTTTATCAGCATAACCCTCTGCCTTAGCATGCAAATATCCGTTTAGGCAGGCAGGAGCTTTTGCTTGCAATATTCCTTCGCGAGTTTCTCCTAATCTGCATTGCTGATCAAAGCAAGTATAACTAATATTAGCATCTACTGCTTGCAATAACACATCATAAACCTTAATCTCTAAGTCTTGAGTTGCTGTATCGCAAACATCGACACTTGCTTCTTCATCTTCATTTATAGGAACAAGCTCTGCTTCTCTCGGCAGATTCTTATCAATTATTACAGTAACTGGAAATTGAAAAAATTCTTCCCCTTCATAAACTTGGAAAAGCACAGGGTAGCTCATATCATATACAAAATGATAAGGAGCATAACAAAATCCCATAACACCGAGACCTTGCTGATTTCCTACAGGTTCTGCAATAAGCAGTTCATCCTTAACTCCCTCTCCAATAATTTCAATCTTGCTCGGCCAAGCCCGCGAATAAATCATCCTTACTTCTGCATCTGCTCCCTCATCAATCACAAAATAGTTTTCTCCCTTCCCAGACAGAGTGCGCTCTCCTCCTCTAAATGTCAGGGTCCCAATATTGTACTCGAGGGCTTGCTCAATACTTTCAATCAAATCCCTCGCTTTCCAGACTTTAGGCGAACAGCTAATTTCAACACCATCAACAGGAGCATATAAGCGCAAAACATCAATACTATAATTTTCTAAAAATGCCTCCTCCTTTTCCTTGTCATATACCTTCCTCGCAATTCCGTATAATTTGCCAAGCTTGCTTCCTATGCTAAATTCATGGATAGTTTTTCTGGCAGAATTCTCGCCCTTTTTTACAGTCAAAGACTGCTCTACTTTTCCTGCAACACTCTCATCATTAACTCTCACTCTCGCATTAGGCTCACCAAATTCTAAAATAAAACCTTGCTCATAAAACTGCTCAAAATCGCATGCTCCTATATTATCTTCAATATATTGTTCCAACTCCAGTTCCATATCGTTCTTGCTCGGCACTTGCTCTCCAATAATGCCATTGCCGCTCACGTAAAACCAATAAGGAATCGGAAAACCAAGAAAATTCAGCTGGGATGAGAAAGGAGCATACTCGCTTCCAGGAATATAGTCAGCAACATACACATGACCTCCCTGGCTCTGTGCAAGAGAAACTCCTGCTTCTATTTCATCTTCAACACAGGATTGATAATATGAAAACACCTGAGCCAACTCAATAGGTATCTCCTTGTCCTGCACTCTCTCTTTTACCAAAAAATAAAACACAACCCCGGCCAATAGCGCAACTGCCAGGAGCACAAATAGAACCATTTGCCCCTTTTTCTGCCAAAGAATCATCTTTTCCCTCCTTTTTCCTTTAATTTCTCTCTGATAAGTTCCAAAATTTCAGTATTAATATCTTTTCCAAGAATTGCTTTAAACCTCTCCCACAAACTCTCATCCTCAATAAGCAATAAATATTTTTTCATGGCACCCCTTTCTCCTTCATAAGTTCAATATAAAAGAGTATAAAAACCTTTCTTAGTTACTTAGTAAGTTAGTTAGTTAGTAAAAACCTCATTCTTCCTAATTTTTTCTTTTTTTAATTTTTTTATTGCTCAAATGCAAAAGAACCAAAAGCACAACAACCAGCACCACATTCATAAATATAAGCAAAATCAACACTCCCGTCCTTCTGCCTGCACCAACCGCTGCCCCAGTAAGAATACTTCCTTCCTCCTGCTCCTTTTCACTAACTTCTTCCGTATCATTAACAAAAACATTTATCCAGACTCCTAAAGCTGCTTTTTTATCATTACTTTCTAAAATTAAGACCCCATAATAAGCTCCTGCATTCTGCAAGGACGCACAAATAGGCAATGAATATCTCTTATCAACATAAAATGAACCCTCATAGCTCAACCCTATTGGTGAAACCTCTTTGTTTATCACATAATCATCAATATCTCTGCTTGTATTATGACTCCATTTATCCTCAAGAGTTACAAACAAACTTTTTTCAGAACTCTCTATATAGATATTCTTACAAAGCATTTCCCCAACATTTCCTTCAAAACTTAAGTTTGCCGGAGCAACACCAAATTCAAAAGCAATAGCCCCTTTCATAAAAAATAAAAATACCAATGCCCCAATTAATAAAAGTAGAATTATTTTAAGCCGCAGCCGCAAAGAATCTAATATCTGCTTCATAATTAACAACATTACTTTCTAGTGTTCCTGTAAAGTCAGTCAGGTTAAGCATCATATAAAAAGATTTGCTTCTAAATCCTCCCGTAGTAGGTTTAGATATATTAAAGGTAAAATCTCCGATGCGTGCAAATGGGACAGGCTCTCCATTTTTTGTTTTAGTCTCCCTAAAATAAATATTTCTAAATACAGGATCTGGTGTATCTAGCAATTGAGGTCTTACAGTAATATTCACAGTGCCGGTATTGTTCACTCGAATCTGTATCTCCTCGCTTATCTCTCCAATACTCACATTGCCTAAAAAGATACTGTCAGGAACAGATATCCTTACTGCAGATTCAGGCACTAACACTGTCCAATTTAAAATATTCGCCCCCACTGTCATCACATCACTATGTGTAGCTCTCGCCCCTGCGAGAAAAAAGAAAGTTAGAATTATTGCGCCTATCCAAAAAATCTTGTCATTCATCTTTTTCATTATCTATATTTTAAAGTATATACAGAAGTATATAAATATTTCTTCTGATAAAAAAACCTTATGAATAAGTCATTATCCTATTAAGCTATTTATTTGAATCTCTAAACTTTAACATCCAATGAAAATTTCCAGCATTGATAAAACCGAGTTTCTCAAGCATCATCTGAGGGGGAATATTATCTGAAGCTACAATACATCCGGCAACATTAGCTCCTCTCTCAAGAGCCAAATCCCAGATTTTTTGAAAACAATTTGCTGCTAGTTCTCTCTCCCGATAAGCAGGTTCAATATACATATTTTCCCATGTAAGTTTTTTAGTAACTGATTGATAAACCGATAATAAAAACCCCACAACCAAATTATCGTCCTCTATAACTAAACTCAATCTATCTTTAACAAACCTCTCTAAAGTTTCTTTAGGCCAGAATCTATATTTTTCACTTTTATTAATCGAAAATTCTTGGACACGGATGCCTAAATCGTAAACTCTTTCGATATCTTTATATTCAAACATTCGTATTACTGGGTTCATAATAAGCCTCCATAAATACTCTGTCATCTTTAATATGAAGATTTTTGCAGAAATTAAACTTTCTTTCCTGTACTTGCTCGTGGACCTCGTTTCTTCCAGGATAAATTTCACATACTGGCAAAGGAAATGAGAAAGGAGCAGATATTAACAAAGCTA
>CAYIDE010000021.1:0-11603 GCA_964362065.1 Candidatus Woesearchaeota archaeon
TTTATTGGATAAAAAGGTTAGAGAAGGAGATTATGAGCCAGTTGCGTAGAGACTGTGACCGCAAGATTGTCTTATCCCGAAATAATGTGCCTTCGACAAACAAGATAAGCTCTGCTGTAAAGCAGAGTCTTATGAGAAAACTAAACAAGAAGAAAATAAAATGGATAGTGAAAGAAGTTGAAAGGATGGAACTAGGCGTTTGGACAATAGTTCATGTACAAGAAATATCAAAAAGATATACTAGAAGAGTTGCTAGAGATCGCAGCAAACATATAGCGAAAAGAGGAAAAATATAGCCTAGTAAGAGAGTTAACATAGCCAGAGAGAATATAAGCTATAGAAAGGGGTTTTGGGGTTTTATAGAATCTTTATTTTCTAGTTATTCATATAGAGGTGTCGGAGAAAATGTTGCAATGAAATCAAGTAGAAAATCAAGTAAAAGCATTGCTAAGTCATATTATAAGATATGGATGAAAGGCCCTAGACATAAAAGAAATATTTTGCGACAGAATTATTTTATGGATAGTCAAATATTCAATTAAGCAACCTTTTTATATTTAGTTTTTATTTTATTCGTACAATGAATGACAAAAAAGACACTTTTGAATTCATCTATTCCTTGTTTATGTTGGTTTTTGGAATTGGGATGATAATAGCTTTTATAATAATGGTAATTGGACTAATATTTCTGATTAATTTTACATTTATCTATGTTACCATAGCTTTACTTATCATTTTATTTGGAATTTTCAAAGGCATTTTTACAAAAAGACATGAAGGTTATGAAATTGAACTAAAACCTAAAGATGCTAAAAAATTAGATAACCTTTTGGAGATAATTACCAAAAAAACAGGGTTAAAAAAACCACATAAAATAATTTTAGTTGAGGACAGTGGAATAGCAGTTAGTGGGCTATACAGGAAAAAGTTAATAATTGGATTAGCAACATTACAATTATTAAACGAAAAAGAATTGCTAGCGATTATCGCTCATGAATACGGACATTTTCTAAAAAAAGATACAATTCTAGGATATTTTAATTATAGGATTATGAATTTTATCGAAATACAAAAACAGATTAACAAAGAAAATCTTGGATTAGATTTAGGGATAGTAATTCACTTACCTACATGGCTATTTTTCTGGCTGTTCTCTAAATACTATTCACTAATTAGTTTGTGGTATAGCAGAAGAGTGGAATTCAGAGCAGATAGGATCGCATCTGAAATCGTTGGTGAAAAGAGTTTTGCTAACACTCTTGTAAAATATTGTGTAATTAGTGAAATTTTTGAAGACATAGTTCCAAGATATGTTTTGCACTATCTTCAAGAAGGAAAGGCAATTGTTAATATGTATGATTTTATTAAACCAATTTATGTTAAAGAAAATATAGAAAAATCATTTGAATCTTGTCTTTCTCCAAAAAGTAATTGGTGGTCTACACATCCGAGCATAAGTGAAAGACTCGAAGCACTAGGAATTGAATCTGTAAATATAGACCTAAGTCTTAAAGAAAAGGATCTAATTGAGAACCAAGAAGAATACGAAAAACAAGCTAGCATAGTAATGACACAAAAGTGGGCTTACTGGAAACAACTTGTTGAATTGTCATATCAACCGCGGGAGTATCAAGAATGAAATTATCTTTTGAAACAAAGAAATATTACAAGAATAATGTTAAAATATCAAAATTCCATGGTATCGCCTTTATGATTCTTGGATTTCTTATTTTGAGTGCTGTCGCCTATGGAACATTTAACCTAGTAAGCGGATTTAATAGCTTATTTTCTACTTGGAATTATGGATATAATTGTGAAGGAAATGAAATTCTTGGGAGCAATATGAATACTGCTATCTTCAACCTAAACACTACAAAACAAAGTTATGAAAACTCCAAACAAAATTTCTTTGACTCTCCTAATATAAATATTGAAGTAGAAAGAATGAATGATTGGTTAGACTCGTACAATGAGCTAATTCCAGCATACAATAGGATAATTAGTTTGCATAATAATGATATCTCTTTTTATGATAACTGCTATGACTCACCAATCTCTTCATATATAGACAGTGAAGAATCTTATCTTAATTATGAAGATGATCTAATAGATAAAGAATATAACAAATTAAAAACAAGAGCAGAAGCTGTTGGATATGTTTATGATGATTATAATTCGGAGTTTCCATTTTGATAAAATAGAACATAAAAAGAAAAATAAAAAAAGACTTAAATACTCCAACTACCTGTATAATTGAATATAAAAATAAAAAAAGGTGCCTATGGAAGAAAAAAAGGAAATACAAGTGACTATAGTACCTCCTGTACAAATGCACGGAAAAATATCCGAAGAAGAGTTTTTCTCAGTTCTGAAAATAATAGCCCCGGGTACTAATCTTCGTACCGCTATAGACGGTGCTCTGAAAGCAGGAAAGGGTGCTCTGATAGTAGTTGAAAATGAGAGCTTGCTGCCAATTATTGACGGTGGTTTTCGTGTAAATTGCCGCTTCACTCCCCAAAGACTTATAGAACTTTCCAAGATGGATGGAGCTATTGTCCTTTCAAAAGACCTTAAGAAAATTAATTATGCTAATGTCCTGCTTACTCCAAATAGTAAAATAAAAACCCTTGAAACGGGCTCGCGACATAAAGCAGGCGAGCGAACAGCAAAACAAATAGCTGGCTTGGTTATTGCCATTTCCGAACGCAAGCACGAGATAAATCTTTTCTATAAAACTATTAAGTATCATGTCCGTAACACAGAGCAGATTCTAAGAAAAGCAAATGAACAAATTCAGCTTATAGAAAAACAACGCGAGCTATTTGACACATATTTAGAAAAACTGACTCGTTTGGAGCTTAGGAATTATCCCAGTCTACATCAAGGCCTATTAGTTATTCAAAAAGGAAGAATAATCCAGAAAATTGCTGATGAAATAAAGAAATATACTGTAGAATTAGGAAATGAGGGTACGCTCCTCAAAACTCGGCTGAAGGAGATTACTATGGGTGTTGAGCGAGAAATGAACCTTGTCATAAAGGACTATACCTTATTAGACACAAAAAGGTCTAAAATGCTGCTGGAAGAGTTATCTTATGATGAAATCCTAGATCAAGAAAATATCCTAAGAGTTCTGGCATACACTCCGGGAAGACAGCTCTTGCCCATCAAAGGTTGGCGTATTCTTTCTAAAACCTCTCTTCCAGAAGCAGATATAGCAAAGCTCTTGAAAGACAAAGACAGCCTTGGAGAAATAATTCATTCAAATGCAAGATCTTACTTTGAAATAATTGGTGAAGAAAGGGCAAAGGCATTTAAAGATGAAATTGAGAAAATAAAGTTAAATACGTAGTTCTTTTCTAGAACAATAATTTTTAAAAAATAGAAAAAGATTATTGAGAAATGAATAAAAAGAAAAATCTGCAATATCTTGCTTGTCAAGTTGAAAAGATTCTAAAAGAAGAATTACATAAAGAAAAAATATCTAATTTTTTAGCACAGGTAAGAGTTTATAACATAAAAACAGTCGGTGTGCAAGGCGATGAACGTTCATACAATTACCCTGCAGAAATAGAATTATATCAAGGCAGAGATTTAGTTTGGAAACCTAAATTTTTAGAAAACTTAAGCAGTAGAATCACAAACGAAGTCAAGGGCATTAATCGTGTTCTCTATGTAACCTCAAAGAGAAAGTAAATATTGTAAGTTAAACCCTTAACTTTCCTTTTTGCCATTCATGCACAATCATTAATGCTGTTTTCATTTCATTGACAACGCCCCCCTTAGATAGAAAACCCCTCTTTCTGCCTATAATCTCTAAAATTTCCCATGGCTCTTTTTCTATTTCTATTTCTAATAAACCATATCTTTTATTTAATATAACTGGATCATCTTTTTTTATAATAGAAATTATTTTTAATGCTAATTTATCAGGATGCGAGATTTTCTCAGCTCTCTTTGAACCAATTAAAGCCAGCTCATCTTCCCTAACTTTGAGAGGGATAACTCCAGGAGTATCTAAGATGCGCAAAGAGCCTGCTTTTACCCATTGTATCCCTCTCGTAGTACCTGGCTTATCAGAAACTCTTGTTCTTGCTCTCCTTGCAAGAACATTTATCAATGCAGATTTACCAATATTGGGATAACCAACCACTCCTATTTTAGGAAAATTCCTTTTCATTCTCTTTCCCAGTATATGAATATACCTTCGTAATTCCGCTATGCCTAAGTTATTTATTGCAGAAACAAAAAAAGCTTCTGGAAAGCTTTTTTTAAGTTCTTTCAATCTCTCTGCAGAAACTAAATCCATTTTGTTAAAAACCAGAACTTTTTCTTTAGGTGTCTCAGAATTTACCAATGCTCTAGAAAAAAGATCTTCAAAATCCTTATGTTGAGAAAGCTCTGGCATTCTCGCATCAGCTATAAATAGTATAATATCTGCTTTATCAATAACCTCTGCTACTAACTTCCAAAAATACATACCTTTAATAGAAAAAACAGACTTATAAGATTGCCTATTCAGCAAATGCTCTGTGCTGATCTCTTAAGGAAATATAACACATTTGATCTAAAGAGTATACTTCATGAATAACTCCTCTCCATGAACGCTCTTTACCATATAAAATATATACTTTGCCAGATAGGGGCTTTTCACAACAATAGCATTTCCCATTAGGAACATTCACCGTGCGCTCCCGTATAGAAAAGATCTGTGCGTGTAATTTTCTCTCCAAAATCTCAATTGCCCTTGCTCTCCAGTTTTCTCTCATAGATAATTCAAGTAGAGAGAATTAATAAATTATTCGCAAGTTTTATAAATCATCTTTTCCCTTGTCAGATATGAAACGTTCATCAAGACGCTGGAAGAAGAAAAATCAAATGCGCTGGAAATGGCAACGCAAAAGAATTAAGAAAGAAAAGCGCCGAAGGCGATTGCATAGAGAACGTTCTGTATAAAGTATAAAAAATTAATCAGCACTTTTTTTCTGCTGATGAGAAAAATAAATATAACAAGCCCTATGCTCCGAACAATTACATGCTCTATAATCAGTATTTTCATCCCATCCGCCATAGAGCAAATCACCATACTTATACTCCTGAAGCTTGCATTTCCATTCCCCTACTCCTAGACAATGAGTTAAATCTTCTCCCATCCACTCAATAAAAGGACAGCGGCTGTCTTGATGAGCAGGAACAGGGTGAATTGCTCTTAAAAATTCTTCTGTAATATCTTTATCATTAAAAATTTCTGTTATATCATCTCCCATAATAGGTATAAAAATTATGGTGATAATTCTTTAAAAAATAAATCAAATATACTAATTTCATAACCACACAAATCTTTATAAAAACTCTCTTCGCTCTGCTCCTATGGCGACGGCAAGTGATATTTGGACAGAAAAATATCGCCCTACATCGTTTGCAGAGGTGGTGGGCCAGCAGGAAATAATTAAAAGAACACGCTCCTTAGTTCAAGCTCTTAATATTCCTCATCTTATGTTTGCAGGGCCTGCAGGAACAGGAAAATCTACTCTCGCTCTTATAATTGTTAAAGAACTCTTTGGCAGCTCTTGGAGAGATAATTATCTTGAGCTGAACGCTAGTGATGAAAGAGGCATTGATGTTGTCAGGCAAAAAGTCAAAGACTTCGCACGCACTAAAGCAATGGAAAATGTTCCGTTTAAAGTAATTTTCTTAGATGAAGCAGATGCCTTAACAAGAGAAGCCCAACAGGCCCTTAGAAGAACTATGGAAAATTTCACAAATACTTGCAGGTTTATCTTGTCGTGCAACTATAGCAGCTCAATTATTGATCCTATACAGTCTCGCTGTGTAGTGCTAAGATTTAAGCTCCTAGAAAAAAAAGATATCAATGTTGTTGTAAAGCGTATAGCAGAAAAAGAAAACCTTGTATTGAGCGACGATGTCTATGAAATTCTGTATGAAGCAAGTGAGGGCGATTGCAGAAGAGCTATCAATCTCCTGCAAGCGACAGCATCTATCTCCTTAAATATCAATGGAGAAATGATAAACATAATTGCTGCAACCTCAAAACCTGCTGGAATAAGAATTGTCCTTGATTACGCACTGGCAGGAGATTTTATCAACGCCAGAGAAAAGTTAATAGAAGTCATGCTCAAAGATAGTGTTGCAGGTGTAGATATTATCAAAGCCATGCAAAAAGAAATCTGGCATCTTCCTGTTGAACCGGAAGTTAAAGTAAAACTCACAGAAAAAACCGGTGAGATAGAATTTAGAATGATTGAAGGCAGTGATGAATTTGTCCAGCTCCAAGCGCTCCTCGCTTCATTTGTCCTTGCAGGACAGGGCAAGGCAGTGTAAAACATGAATTTAAACAATTCCCTACCATGAATCCATATCAAAGTTTAGCTGAAAAATACCGAATACAGAACTATCAAGACCTCAAAGGGCAGGAAAAAGCCATTTCTGAAGTAAAGACATTTTTGCAGGAATTTCCTAGACGCAAAGCCCTGTTGCTATATGGCCCTGCAGGAACTGGAAAGACTTCTCTTGCGCTCGCAGCAGCAAAAGAAAATGATCTTGAAGTGCTGGAATTAAACTCTTCAGATTTGCGAAATAGAGCAAAATTAGAAGAAGTTCTTAAACCTGCAGCTCTTCAGCATAGTTTATTTAAAAAAGGAAAAATTCTCTTAGTTGATGAAGTAGATGGAGTTACAGGCACAGACATTGGAGGAATAGCAGAACTGATAAGAATAATAGAAACTACAAAATATCCAATTATCATTACCGGAAATGATATCTGGCAGACAAAGCTTGCTCCTTTGCGCCCAAAATGCAAATTAGTAGAAATGAAGCCTCTTCCTCAAGCGCATATTAATGACCTCTTAAACAGCATAGCACTAAAAGAAAACATGAGAAAAGACTTTTCCTTCCTAAACAAGATTGCTATAAAATCACAGGGAGATATGCGCGCTGCTCTCAATGATCTCCAGTCCTATACTGCAGGAGAAAACATTCTTGTAGATACTTCAGAACTTCGGGATGTGGAAGAAACTATCTTTATCATTCTCAAAAGAATTTTTAAAGAACGTTCAGACTTTCTTAATCTCTTTGACAGCACTAAAATGTCCTTAGATGAAATTCTTCTCTGGATAGAGGAAAATGCCCCAAAAGAATACAAAAATATTGCTCTTGCAAAGGCATTTGAGGCTCTGGGAAATGCAGACCTTTTCAGAGGCAGAATTTATAGGCACCAAAGCTGGAGATTTTTGGTTTACCAAAATATCTTTCAAAGTGCCGGAGTCTCTTATGCAAAATCCTCCGCTGTACAAGGATTCACTCGCTATGAACCTCCAAAACGCATCCTTAAAATCTGGCTCAACAACCAAAAAATAGAAAAGAAAAAAACAATAGCTAAAAAATATGCTCGGTTAGTGCACTGCTCAACGCAGCGTGCAATGAGGGATTTTGCACTCCTAAAACCTATAATTCAAAATATAAATGTGCAAAGGCAGCTTCGTCTTTCAGATGATGAAATTGAGTATATGAGAGTTTAATGTGATAACTAATAAGATACAGAAGAGACTAATATAACTCTTTTGCCCTCTTCTGATTTATAAAAGGAATAATTTTCTTAGATGTTCATTAATTATTTTTAAAATTGATGCTTCAATTTCCCCAATCTTACTAACAAACCTTCTTTTATCTAAAGACTGCATCTGAAATAATAATGCTATAGAGTCTTTATCAAGTCCATTAAGTTCAGATTTTTTAATTTCAATAGTATGCTGATATCTCAAAGCTTGCATGTGTGAAGTTAGAGGAATAGTAAAAATCATCCCAAGTGTAGTGTCTGCAATTACTAAACCAGGTCTCATACCCCTCTGCTCCCTCCCCTCACTAAAAGGAAGACTTAGAACCCAAATTTCTCCTTTTTTCATAAATTAATTCGAGATTCAAAATTCTCAAGGTCCTCTATACCCGCTTTTTCCCAAACTTCCAGCTCTTCTTTCAGATATTCTTCTTTTAGAATACTATTAAGATAAAACCTGACAGCTCTGAGCAAAAATTCTTGTTGATTTAATCCAAAAGCTCGTGAAGCTTTCTTAATATGGTGTATTATATCTTCAGATATTTCTATTTTCATGATAATTATATAGAAACTTTATTTATATATGTTATCGTTTTACTTTTAGATATACCTCTTCAACTTTCTTCCAAGTAATTATATTCCAAAAAGCAGAAATATATTCTGCTCTTCGGTTTTGATTTTTCATATAATATTCATGCTCCCAGCCATCCAATCCAAGCAGGGGAATCTTTCCTTCCATTAATGGAGAATCCTGATTTGCAGTGCTGAAAACATCTAAATGCCCCTCATGAACAGCAAGCCAAGCCCAACCGCTTCCAAATCTCCCAATTGCAGTTTCTGTAAATTTCTTCTTAAACTCTTCAAGACTGCCAAAATTCTCAATAATTGCTTTAAAGATATTGCCTTCACATTTTACATCCTTCTTTAATAATCCCCAGAATAAGCTATGATTGACATGCCCACCGCCATGATTCCTGACAGCAGACCTAATATCTTCAGGAACTTTGCTCAAATCGGACAACAAAACCTCAACAGGAATTTTAGCTATTTCAGGATGCTTCGCAAGTGCTTCATTCAGCTTATCAACATATGTCTGATGATGCTTGGTATAATGAACTTCCATTGTCTTCGCATCAATATAAGGTTCCAGAGCATCATAAGCATAAGATAATTTAGGTAAAGTATATTTCATTATCTTACGCATTAAGGAAAGAATATAAATCTTTCCTTGTTATTTATATACTTGAAAATATCAGAACTCTTTCTCTTCAAAATCATCTGCATCGCCTTCATCATCTCCATCAGCCACATCCTTCCCTATCTCCATATCAGCATCTTTATTCTTAGATTTCTTTTCTGCTGGCTTTGCACTTGAACTATCTGAAACAGAGCCAGAAGTGCTCTTCACAACTTCCAGTTTGCCATATTTACCAGCTGTCAGCTGTCTTGTTCCATTGAATTCAGAAACATATCCATTTGTGATTTTAATAACATCCCCTGCATTAACATTATCTGCTTCTGCATTCCACAAACTCATACTCATTTCCCCAGAATCATCCATAACAACTGCATTACAAACTTTAAGCTCACGGCCATATTTCTGCATAACCCTCGGTTCATTCTTGCTCTTAACTTTTACTTCAATATCAACTTTTCCCTGCCCTGCTCTTAGTTCAGAAACCTTCATTATAACAACCTCACCTGGCAATTCGTTACTGCCCATTCCTTGCCTTCAATCTCCACATCTAAAACCTGGCTAAAAGTAGAGTATGGGCACGCACCTTCAATAATCTTGCCATTTATGAAAAAAGCCGGTGTTCCACTAACACCTGCAATTTGCCCTTCTTGAGCATCAGCACTTACAACAGAGGCAAACTTTCCTGAATCTAAACAAGCATCAAACTTCACACCATTTACTCCTAACTCGCGAGCCCATTTTTTATAATTTTCCACACTCAAAGACTGCTGGTTTTCAAAGAGTTTGTCATGCATCTTGAAATATCCATCATCGCTTTTCTGCTCTCTTACACAGTGCGCTGCTTCAGCAGATTTTTGCGCTTCGGGATGAATCTGCGAAAGAGGAAAATCCTTAAGTACTAATAGCACTTTCTTTGTATCTACATAATTCTTAATAATTTGCGGATATGTCTGTTGATAATGTCTTCCGCAAAACGGACATTCATAGTCAGTAAATTCTACAAATATGACCTCTGCGCTCTTATTCCCCATCATCGGATTATTAGAGATATTAAGTTCTGCGATAGCTGGAGGAATAGAATTACCTGTGGAATTTTCTGTATCAGATGTATCGGGTAAATCAGCAAGCAGTCTCTGCTGTGCCTCATCACTTAAAGGAATCGGCTGTGCAACTAAATATTCCCCATCTAATGTAACAAATGCGGGAATATCCTGCCCCTGATATTTAACATTCACTTTATACAATGCTCCTTCCTGCTCACTAGAAATAAGTTCAGCATTGCCATTCCCCTGTTTATTAATGAAAGAAAGAAGTTTTGCACCTGCTTCTTGAGCGCTTAATTTATCGCTAGTTTCAACGCTCCCGCCCACTCCTGCGCCCTGCATGAAAAGC
The DNA here is from genome assembly GCA_964362065.1 of Candidatus Woesearchaeota archaeon. Taxonomy (GTDB): domain Archaea; phylum Nanobdellota; class Nanobdellia; order Pacearchaeales; family GW2011-AR1; genus VGKP01. Next base: position 10,164 of record CAYIDE010000021.1, read on the forward strand.
ACTACAACCAAAACAATAGCAAGAACAAAAGTTGAAATAATCCACGGATTCTTGCGTACAGAGCCAAGCCACTTACCAACAGGAATTTCAATTATCTCGCCGGAACTCTGCGAAGGTGAAGTATGCTCGCTGCCCTCCTTAGGAAAATGCTTCATGCCTGCCAAAATTGAGCATCCTTTAAAAACCTTTGTATAAAAATCCGTATTCTCCGCAAAATATAAAAATATCCTGCTCTTTTTGCACATTATTAACAAAAAATCTGAACAACTTTAAAGTTTTACATAACTTACTTTTGTCCTTAATCTTTTTAAACTTTCAAAAATTTAGAAAATTCAGCACGATAACAACATTTAAGAAATCTGCTCTCTCCATGCAAATATGTCTTATAACATTATCATTGGCCGGGATGCTGCAGACAAAGAAAGATTTGGTGAAAAAGGCCTAATCTCGCTTGGAAAAGGATATGTAAAAATGGGCCAACATACATCCCTTTCCAACAATATTTTGATGGATGTTGCGCGAAGTCATGTGATACTAATTGCCGGAAAAAGAGGCAGCGGAAAATCGCACAGCTTAGGAGTTATTGCAGAACAACTCTCCACACTTCCCCCAGATAATGCAAAAAATATAGCACCATTAATATTTGACACAATGGGAATATTCTGGACTATGAAGTTCAAGAATGAAAAAGACTCTATTCTGCTAAAACAATGGAATCTAGAATCAAAAAATATTCCCCTGAAAGTATTTGTACCTTTCGGCAAAGCATTATTCTATCAAAGCAAAAATATTCCTTTCGATTCTACATTTGCACTCAAAGTTGAAGAACTTGAAGCAGAAGACTGGCTTAGCATTTTTAATCTTTCTCTAACCCATCCTCTTGGCGTGCTTGTCACCCGCATTATTGCTGACCTAAAAAAAACCTCCCGCTCTTATACCCTTAGAGAAATTCTAAAAGCAATAGAAAAAGATCATCATTCTTCTCCTGATATTAAAGAAAATGCGCTTGCATTTTTTACTGCTGCAGAAAACTGGGGAATTTTTGCACAGGAGAATGAAGGTACTCCAATAACTGACCTAACTAAACCAGGCACAACCTCAATAATAGACATTTCAGTATATAGTGCAGTAAGTTCTTTTAATATCAGGGCATTAGTTATCTCTTTAATAACAAGAAAAATATTTAATAACCGAATGGATGCAAGAAAAAAAGAGGAGCTTGATGCAATTAATCATGGTCAGGATTATCTTTCTTATCAATCCACAAGAGACTCACCTCTGGTTTGGCTTTTTATTGATGAGGGTCATGAATTCCTTCCAAAAAAAGACAAAACCCCTGCTACTGATGCGCTCATTCAGGTGTTAAGAGAAGGCAGGCAGCCTGGCCTTTCTTTAGTTATAGCCACACAACAGCCAGGCCAGATTCATAAAGATGTCATG
>CAYIDE010000022.1:0-11389 GCA_964362065.1 Candidatus Woesearchaeota archaeon
ACAAGTTCTTTCCTTATAGGCGCATTTGAGGGTGCTGGATGGTATTTTGATGGATCGATAGATGATATCAGGGTTTACAATAGATCTCTGGAAGCCAATGAAATTCAGGTGCTTGCATCTGCATCTTCAGGTCCGCTAAATAATCCCCCAACAATTTCAAATGTTTTAGACTTACAAATGAATGAAGATAGCATCTCTACAAACTCTGAATTTACTATTACTGATACTGAAACAAATGCCACAAGCTTATTTGTGAGTTTTGCTTCTTCAAACTCTGTTCTAATTCCAACTTCAAATATTCAGATAAATGCTGTTAGCAATGCAGGAAATACAGGTATAAGAACTTTAATTCTTACACCTCTTGCAAATAGATTCGGAAGCAGCACAATAACTATAACTGTCCGCGATTCAGCAGGGGCGATAGCAAGTGACGACTTTGTTTTGACTGTTAATAATGTTAATGATGCACCTACTATTTCACCAATTCAAAATGTATTTATTACAACAGATGATATATTATCTGGGGCAATACCATTTACGATTGGAGATTTAGAGACCCCTGCAGTTTCTTTGAGTATATCTGGAAGTTCAAACGATATCTCAGTTGTTCCTAATTCTAATATAATATTCGGAGGTTCTGGGGCAAGCAGAACAGTTATATTAACGCCTGCTTCAGCAGGAATTATAGGCAATTCATTTATTACTATTATGGTTAATGATGGAAATGGAGGTTCTGCAGAGACAGGATTTTCTTTTGAAATTGTTCAGGGAACAAGGTGCATTGGCACTGAGCCATCGGGAACAGGAATTATAAAAGGACTGCCTGCTTTTATACTTGGAGCACAGATTACAAGCTGGCGATATGAGAGAAGTGCAATAAATGGGGGAACAGCTTGCCTGTGGAAATGCCGAAGAGGATATATCAGAAATTCAAGCGCAACTGGATGCACTTATCCTGAAAATCTATTTAAGAATGAACTAAGTGTTTATTATAACGGCAGTTTAGTTATAGTCAAAGATAGAGAGAATGAAACTTCATTTATATCTTTTGATTCTCCTGTTAAAAGAGTAGGGATGAGCGGGGCTTCTTTCTCTCCTGCTTCTCTTTCTATCAGAGAAGGTACTAGAATTGTTTGGTTGAATAATGATTCAACAGATCATACAGTCTTCGATACTCAAAGCAACGGGGACTTATTCGATAGCAGTGTTTTGAATTCAGGAAGCGCATTTTCCTATACATTTAATTCACAAGGCAACTATCCTTATCAGTGCAGTATTCATGGAGCGAGCATGTCTGGAAATATTCAAGTTTTGCCATTTAGTGATGCAATTTATTCAGGAATTAGTGTATTTCGCAATAATATTTCTGATGAAGTTTCATATTTAATAATTAAAAATTCATCTGTTGAAAATGTCACAAAGACAATTTATCTTGAAGATATAAACAAGAGTGCGAATGATGTTTGTGTTGCTGACAGAACAGGGATAAGTTCTGCGGCTGATATTCTGGCAAATTGCGTCGCTGTTAAATGCCCTGGTGTGAATGGCAGTTATAGCTGTGAGCGTGACATAACTACGAATATTTCGATTGTATCTGGACTTCAGCATTCTGGGGTGGTTGAATTTGAAATAGTCAGCACTGTTAGTGGAAGCGGTAATGGTGCAACAGCAGGTGGCGGAAGCGGAGGAAGTTCTAGCTCTGGCGGCGGAGGGAGCGGTGGAAGTGTTGGCCTTGCAGGGACAAGTATAAATAGAACTGTGGGAGTTGGTGCAGGAGCAGGCACAGGCACAGGAACAACTGGCATTGGAGCTGATGATAGAAATAGTGAAGAAGTACCAATTATCTTGGAAAAACCGACTCCAAATGTTCCTGTTAAATCAAAAGCATTATTTACTTTTATCAGCATAGGTTTAATTTTTGGAATTTCTGCATTAATATATTTAATTTTGCAGATTTTGAGAAGAAGAGAAGATTTTTCTGGCGGAGGGGGCAAGGTTCAAGCAGATAAAACTAAAAAAGAAATTCCACCAATTTCCAAAGCACGCGGGATGAGGAGTGCTTTGAAATAGTTTTTATTTTTTCTATGCAATTTTTTGCTTTTTGCGTATTTAAAATTACTCATAGAAACATTTAAATACACTATTAACTAAAAGTTAATAACTATTAACTTAATGTAAATAATATAAAATGGAAAAAGAAAAAACTGAAGATACAATTTTAAGATTATTATTGAAACAATTTTCAATTAATTGGACAATAACTTCATTATCCAGAGAAATAAGTATAAGTAGGGTTGGAGTTTGGAAGGTATTAAAAAGACTAGAAGAACAAAAATTAATGATTCTTTCTTCTCTTGGTGGGAGAACAAACATATTTAGTTTAAAGTTAAACTGGGAAAATTCTGTTTTAGAAAAGAGATTATCCCTAATTTTAACTAAGGAAGCATTGAAATATCAAAGATGGATAAGTAGTTTTGAAGAATTAAAAAATTTAAGCGAATTTTTTATTCTTTATGGGAGTATTCTACATTCTCAAAAAGAAGCCAACGATATAGATATTCTGAGTGTAGTTTTCAATAAGAATAATTTTTTATATATTGAGGAAATAATTAGAAAAATACAAAAAACCCAAATTAAAAAAATTCATTTAGAAAATTTTACAAAATCGGAATTTAAAGATGAACTTAAAAAGTCAAATAAAATTTTTATTGATGCTATAAAGAAGGGAGTTATTCTTTTTGGGCAGGAAAATTTTATTAAATTCGTTAAAGAAGTATCAATAAAATGACAAGAGAATTAAGAGATTGTTTTGAAAATGCTATAAGAGATGAGAAAAAAGATAAAAAACATAAGGGATTGCTAATGACTAAATCAGATAATAAGATATCTGAAGAATACATAAGAAAGGCAAAATTGAATTTAGAACTTTGCGATTTTTACAAACAAAAAGGGTTTGATTACAAAATTCCAGAAGAATGGTTTTATACTCTTTATTATTGTGCTTTAGCAATTTTATCTAAATTTGGAATTGAAAGCAGAAGTCAAAAATGTACAGCTTATTTTTTGAGATATGCTAAAGATAATGGATTTATAGAATATGAGGATGAGTTTATCGATAGGATAATGGTTTATAGTGATAAAGAAGAAATATCTGATGTTGATGAAAGAGAAAAAGCAAGATATAGTTCTTCAATTAAGAGTAAAGACATTGAAGTAAAATATGAATCTATGAATGATATCTGTAAAAGGGCAATTTCTCAAGCAGAAGAAATTGTATTTTCTGATAAGGAGTTTGTAGTCCTAAAGGAGTTATTTAATTTAAAATAAAATAGCTAAAATTGTAAATGAAGCGTGAAGCATCTAATTAGTTCTATGCTTTTGATTAGAAATTTATGGATTGAGAGGAATAGGTCGGTTAAAGATGATTAAACGCAGTTGTTAATTTGCCCCCAAATTCTAAGTTAAACAAATGAGGGTTATTTCTCTGGTGAAATAATTCTAATCTGCTCCTCCGCTACGTTTAAGCGCTCTGGGAAAATCGCGCTTCGTTCCTTGCGTCTAATCTTGCTTAAACGTAATTGCTTTTTATAAGAATAAATGTGCTCAAAATTAAAACGGGGGGGTCGGCTCGGGGTCGCTAAAGCGACAGATATTCTTTGCTTCGCAAAGAGAACTATTATCTCTTAAGTTTAGACTCCAAGTTTCTTTTACCTATTTCTACTACTTCTCTTTTGAAAGTATCAAATGAAGAAGGATTTTCACCAAAAACTATGTAGTTCAAATCTAGATTAAATTCTTGTGCGACTGGAAGCGCCCTATCTAAAGAAAATGGTTTAGAATATAGATTAGATATAAGTTGCTGAGAATATCCAACCAGATTTCCAAATTCTGTTTGATTTAGGCGAGTTATTTCTCGATAGAAGTTCATAGCTTCGACTAATCGCTTCTTTGCTTCATTTGGATTATAATTCCTTTTCTTGCTCCTTATCATAAATAAATTCAAAAAAGCCCATATTTAAACCTTTCTTTTGTTATTATTATATAATGATTATTATATTGTCGAAAGACTTAAATAGTATTAAATAACTCTATTTAAGATGGTATTGAAAACATTTAATGTGGAAGAAAGCGTTTACGAAAAGTATGCGCAGTTTTGCAAGGAGAATGGAATTAGCATGAGCAATCAAATTAATACTTTTATCAAAGCACAGGTAGAAACTGAGCCTAAAGTCAGAGAAGAGTATTTAAAAAAACTTGACGCAATAAGAAAAGGCAAATTTATTAAGATTGGTACTCATGAGGGTTTTGAGAAGAGGTACCAATAAAATTGACTTATAACCTTGAAATTTCTGAAAGTTTAGACAGAATATTTGCTAAATTATTGAAAAGAGATAAATTGCAATTTGAGATTTTGAGCAGAAAAATTAAAGAAATTCTTGAAAATCCTCAAATTGGTAAACCTTTAACAGCAAATATGGCTGGGCAAAGAAGAGTTCACATCAGAAATTTTGTTTTAACTTATGAAATTCTGGAAAATGAAAAAATTGTTCGCCTTCTTGATTATGACCATCATGATAATATTTACTAAAAATTTTCTCGCCGACTCTTCCCCACTAAAATCAATACTTGAGCAAGTTTAGTAACTTTCGTAGAAAAATAAAAATTACCTAACTTTCAAATTATTAATTAGAAGGAACACTTATTTCTAATGGAAGCTTTATATTTAGAGAAGTCAGGACTTTTTTAAGTAACTCAACTCTTTTTTTGAAGGCTACAATTCCTATACTTTTAACTTCATTAGTATTTTCATCTCTTGTCACAAGAACTTCCGAGTCTAACTTTTCAGTATATTCCTTATCAGGAGGCGCACCGAAGGAAACTTCTAAATAATCTCCTTCTTCATCGTAATATATGTCAATTGCTTCTTTCATTTTATTCTTACCACAAAATGTGCTGATATTATAAAACCTTCTCCGTTTAAATATTTACCTAAAACCATCATGAATTTATTTGGAGATTGTCTGTTTTTGTAGTACTTATAATAATATTTTGCTTTGCTGTCTTTTAAAGAATCTATGATTTTATCAGGCTTTTCAATGGTTTCTATTATCTTTTCTTTTTCAGAAGATAAATTTGGATGTCTTCTTATAATGTGTTCCCAATTCCAATTAGTCATTCGTAGTTTTCTGCCTGTTTTATCCTTCACCTCAAAAATTATATTCATAATATAAGTAAGGTTTCTAATGTTTTAAATGTTGACTTAAAAATTGACGTTGAAAGTTATTTTGGTCTGAAAGATAAATAAAGTTCTCCTGAATATTTCACTTAAAAATTTCCCCGTTTTCTTGGCTCCAGAGCAAAAGGTCAAGATGGTCTGCAGGAATTTTAAGAGATTTGGCAAAATTCAGGAATTTTCGCTCTATTTCAAGATAGTGCTTGTCACTTTTTATTTTCTGTGATTTTATTATATTATATTGGTAAAGGTTTTTGAGAATATGCCTATCTAAGATAGCAATACTATTATTGGATTTTCCAATGTTTCTAAGGAAATGGGAAGCTTCTTTTAGGCCGAAGCCTTTTACTTGCTTTGATAGATAATTTCTAAGTTCTACGATATTTGGGGAATTTAACCTTGCTGTAATATTTTGCCAGTGCTTGAGATTGTGCAAAATGTAAGAAGTTTTATTGTTGTGAAAGCGGGTTCTTTTTTTGAGAATATTTGATATAGACCTTTTATTCCAGATAGGTAGATTTTTAAGTTCCATCACTGCCTGCCAGCATCTCTGCGCATTGCTTCCAGGAGTAAGGAGACAGAAAAGAAATTCGTCTTTATAGCTTTCAGAAGAAATATTTTTAAATTTCGATAGACGCGCTTCAATTTCTGATTTTCTTAATTCATACTCTTGAATAATATTCTGTTTCATTTTTGATATAATAACAAACAATTATTTAATTTATATTTTTATCTAGTCAGTTGTGTGACAGGAGGGGGTTGTAGTCGCTGATAGTTTTTTTGAATAATGAAGCGAGTTCCTACAAATTCTGAGACTACTGCAGTAATGATTAGGTTATTGAAGGCTGCTTTGAATACTCCTGGAATGATTGGGATTTTTGTTCTTTCGGAAATTTCTTTCATTATAGAATCTATTTCTAGACTTGTTAAGCTTACGCCGGTAGTTTGTATGGAAGAGCCTTTATGGACTAAAATAAGGCGATCTGATCCAGGACACTCAATACTTTTTATAGAGGGGTCTCTAAGAATAAGCTCTAATTTTGCTAAACTTAAAATATTTATTTTTTCAAGAGAAGGCGGAGGAAGTGGCATTTGGAGCGTTGGCAAATTTGCTATTTCTTTTTGATTTTGAACTGGAAGCGATGATAAAGGAGTATGTAAAGGAATGGGGAGAGAGAGGGTATTTATTTCTTTGAGCATAGGCCTATGTACTGGATGAGATAGAAGAATTTTTTTTCCTTGCTCAATGTTTTCTTTTTGAGATATTTGCTGATTAGTATATTGGATATTTTGATTTGATTTTTTCAGCTCTTGCAATTTTGCCAGTAATTGCTGGACTTCCACAATATTTGTTTTTTTTTGTCTTTGCTCTTGGAGATGAGAAATAATGGCTTCCACAAATGCTTTTAGAAAAAGTCGCCTTAGTTCAGTATGCTGTTCCAGCATATGGGAAGATTTTTCTCTGACAGTACGGATTTTAGAATTTCGGGAGCGGTTTGTTGATGGATGGCTCATAGGTAGCTTCTTCATCATTGTTATTTTCTTTCGGTTTTTGTTGAACAGATGCAGGAGGATAGAGCGGAGGAGAGGGAGAGTAAGTTGGTGTTGGAGAATAATGTGGTGTTTGATGTTCACGCATTTTTTCTTCCACTAAAGTCAGACCTCGCGCGAGGGTTTTATTTTGTTCCAACACATTTTCAATTTTTTCCAAAAACTCTTTATCTTTTTCAGCTACCTGATTTGCAGGGTTGTCCACAAAACTTTTTGCAGCAACTTCAAAAAGACCTAAGAGGGCTTCTACTTGTGCAGAGAGATGGCTAAATTTTTCTGCAAGATTGATATGGACTTTTTGCAATTGTACTAAATTTTCATTAATCTTTTTTTGCAGATGCTCATTTGCAGAAGAGGGACTATGTTCGCTGTGTTCGGTAGATGTATGTTCGTGATGAGAGTGATTATTCTCGTGCTGATGTGGGTTATGGTGCTCTTGGTGGCTTTTGTGAGCAGGAGGTGCATGATGGCTCTTTTTTGGCATGTCTTTTTCAGGAGTAAATTGTTTATAAATGTTTTTACCTCGCAATAAAAAAGGGTAAAGCTTAAAATGGGTTTTCAGTTCAATAGAAAAATATAAATACTAGCGTATTCTTGATAATAAATGTATTACAAAAATTTAGATACAAAAAAGAAGAAAATAAGACGGTTTATTCGTGCATATCCTACAACAACATACAAGGAAATCAAAAAAGTATTACATATTAAATTGGAGAAAGTTTATGCTGGAGGCATTAGAGAGGCATTTAGTGATGCTAGAATAGGTCCTCCTAGAAATTTTAAAAGAATGTCCAAAGAAGAAAAAAAGGATATAATTATAAACTATATCAGAAAAAATCAAACCGTTGGAGGGCATAAAATTAGAAAAGATACTAAGATTAACTTTCTTTCTATTTTTAAAAATACTGAAGAAGCCTATAATGTTGCTGGCATAAAATATCCGAGAAAGGATTTTGTAAGGTTAATAAAAAGACAAGCGGAAACTAAAAGAATGAAAATTTTACAATTGTTAAGAGAAAATCCTTTGTTAAGCTTGGATGTAATAGGTAAATTAACTAAATGTCATCCGTATTCTCTATTTCTCAATACAAAGCAGATTTATGAAAAGGCAGGTATTCCTTTTATTAGTAAGGGAGAAAAAAGAAGAATAAATAAGCAGAGAATTGTAATTAGATATATAAAAGAGAATAGATTCGCGACTCAAAGAGAGATAAATAAAGCTTGCAAAACTCATGTTCAGGATCTGTTTGAAGAAGGTATATTTGATGCTTATAGAATAGCAGGAATAAAATTTCCATTTGAAAGATTAAATTTTCATGGGGCGTCTATAAAGGAAATAAGGGAAGAAGCAGAAATATTTGAAGAAGAGATTGCTAAAAAATTATCAGGTTATGGATTTGTAAATAGGCTAGTTAAGACTAAAAGAGGCATTGCAGATATAATCTTAGAAAGAAAAGAAAAAAAGGTTGTTATTGAGTTAAAAAACTATAAATTTCATCAAATATCTATGTCTCAGATAAAACAGCTTAACAAATATTTAGAAGATGTCAATTCAAACCTAGGTTTCTTAATTTGTCTCAAAAAATCAGAAAGAGATAACTTTTTAATAGGTGAAAATAAGATATTTGTAATAACAGAGTCTGAAATTAGTAGGATTCCCGAGATAATAGATAAGGGGCTATAGGATAACGGTTAATCTGGCTGCCTCCAGAAGCAATGAATTGGAGTAAGCAGCTGATGGGGGTTCGACTCCTCCTAGCCCCATAGATTTCGATTCCTTCCGTGCCCATTTTTTAGGAATAAAAAAAGAATAAATAAAAGTTAGAAGTTTCAACAGATTAATCTAAGAATTTTCCGTCAGAGATGTATCATCAAAGAGTAATCATAGAGAGTATATTCTCAGCAGTAAAGAGGAAGTTTGGGCATATAATACATGCTAGGAAGTTCAATGCACAAAAGAATGAGTTAATGTTTAGGTTTATTGCATATAATAGAGAGAAATTAGTAAATCTTTCTGTTATTGAGTTTTACTTTCTACTAGGCCAGTATAAAGGAAAGATTTATAAACATGATATTATGTATATCTTAATATACATAAAACATGGATAAGGATATGTTATACAAGAGGAAAATTAGTGAGGAGATAGTAAGGTATTTAGAAGATAGAGAGATAATAGTAATCTATGGAGCAAGACAAACAGGAAAAACCTCTCTTTTAATGTATATTATTGAGCACTACATCAAAGGAAACTTATTTTATTTTGACCTTGAAATGCCGAACTTTCTGGAGTTATTTAATCAGGGAGCTGAGAGTGTTTTTAAGTACATTATCCAAAGGGGCGCTGATGAGACAAAGAGAATTTTCCTGATAATTGATGAAATCCAATATATGTCAGATCCAACAAAATTCTTAAAGATTATGCATGACCATTATCCAAATATAAAATTGATAGTTTCTGGCTCATCAACTTTTGAGATAAAAAAGAAGTTTAAGGAGAGTTTAGTTGGCAGAACAGTTAATTTTGAATTGTATCCGTTAAACTTTGAGGAATTTCTGACATTTAAAGGAGAGAAATACAATTTGAAAAAAGAAAATGCGAAGGCTATAAATGACGAGCTTGTAAAATTAGCAGAAGAATACATAAGATTCGGTGGCTATCCAAAAATTGTTCTGGAAAAATCAGAAGAAAAAAAGCAGACTCATCTTTTCCAGGTAATTAATACTTATATAAGAAAAGATATAAGAGATATAGGGAATGTCAGGAATATATCTGCATTTAATAAGCTTCTTGAGGTTCTTGCATCACAATCAGGGCAGCTTCTAAATATCCTGGAAATTGCGAATACGCTGAGAATCAATAGGGAAACTGTTCTGGATTATGTTGAGCTTTTGGAGAAAACATTTATAATAAAGATAATTACACCGTTTCACAAAAACTTAAGAAACGAACTTTCTAAGAATCCAAAAATCTTCTTTTTAGATACAGGAATGATGCACCTACTATGGCTTAAAGAATTTCCAAAAGTTATATTGGGAAATTCATTTGAAACATTTGTTTTTTTAGAGCTGATTAAGTTGAATAAAAAAATTAATTTCTGGCGGACTACAAATAAACAAGAAATTGACTTTATTATGACAAATAAAGAATTATATGCTATTGAAGTAAAATATAATTTTCAAAATCTGGATAACAGGAGTTTAAAATTCTTTTCTGAGAAGTATAAATGCAAAACAGCAACAGTTGGACTTAAAGGAGAGAAAACTGGAAAATACATCTGGGAATTAATAAGAGAGCTTGGCTAAATTGAAACAAATAATCTGCTTATTCCTCTATTATTGATGCCGAAGGTTTTAGAACAGACTATATCAAAGACGAAATAGGAGAATTTCTTAAAAAAATGCAAAAATCAAATTCCTCAGATCTAGGAAAGTGTTTTGTATTTTCAGGAGTCTAAAAATATATTAATATTCAATTAAGTATATCAAATTATGCAAGTAATGATAAAGGAGGTTGTCGATTATATAAAAATATCGTAAGAACGACTAAAAAGGGAGATGTAATCATAAAAAGTTATAGATCTTCAATACCAGATAATCAATTATTGAAAATGACAGGTTTTGATTCAGAAATTTTTAGCCATAAAAAAATGAATTTGCTAAAATTTTCACCAGAATCAATTAAAAATAAAAAAATAATTAAAGAAGAATTTTTTTAGTTATATCCCCCATATCTTCCGGAAGTGAGTTTAGTGCTTGTATAAATTCTTGAAAATTTTTCCCATAATATTTTTCTATTGCTTTTTTAAGTTCTGCTGTATTTTTTACTTTTTTTCCTAAAAAATTATATTGATTTGCACAAATTTTTCCTTCCCCATCATCATATCTGGTAAATCCAGTATATCGCAATTTTCCATTCAAGAACCCTGCACCTTCCCATCCACATGAATCAAGTCCATTGAATTGCCTTATATTATAAACAAAATCTACAGAAATTTCTTTTATAGTTTTTTTAGATCGTGATTCTTGGGTAGTTAGTTGTATACTTATTGGATTTAAAAATCTTGTAAAAGAAACACTATCATCTAATATTGATCTCTTAAGTTCTTTACTACCTGTAACTTCTTTATCTGATTTCCAATCTGTCATAAAACATATGTATATTTTATATTTATAAATCTTTCGGTAGGTAATTACTTTAAAGTTAATAATCTTTTTTTAGAAGAATAAAAAGAAATAAAAAAATAATAAAAGAAGAATTTATTTAACTTCGTGCTAAGCTAAATACGTTTCGGATAGCTACGATAAGAGTTGCTGGGACAAAGATGTTCAGCAATGCACTCAGGGATAAGTTCATCCAATTTAAGATGCTTGGAATTGCTTCCTGCCCTAATGAAGCCACGATTACTAAAATTACGCCTGACATTAGAAAAGGTGTTGCTTCTTTATCTGCAATATTTAGCAATCCCGCAATTATTCCTACAAAAACCAGGATAATTGCAAGTGCTGTATACTGCTCAACCAAGCCGAATGCACCAAGAACGATTGCTATAATAAACGCAATCAGGAATGCCCAGCCTCCAATGATATTTCCTTTTGCCATAGTA
>CAYIDE010000023.1:0-11131 GCA_964362065.1 Candidatus Woesearchaeota archaeon
AAATATCTAAAATTGATTATAGAAGATATGATTTAGAAAATGTCAGGTACAATCATATGGAACTTCCAGAAAATGTAAAGAGTTTCTGCTCAAATATGCTGGCGCATTACAGACTGCATTTTGGAGCATTTGATTTCATTTACTCAAAAGAAGGCAAGTATTTTTTCTTAGAATTAAATCCGAATGGGCAATGGTTATGGCTTGAAGAACAATCTGGATACAATTTAACTAAAGAAGTAGCAGATAACCTAATAGGATAAAAATGATACAAGAGATAATCCCCCAAATAAAAAATAAGAAAATAATATTATTTGGAGAAACTCATGGGACGGAAGAAATACCTAAAATACTCTCAAACTTTTTTAAAGATTTAGCCAAAGATGAAGACTTCAATTTATGTTTAGAGTTACCAGAAGAATTTCAAAATGTAGCATTAGATAAAATCATTTCACTAGCGAAAGAGCAAGGTACAAGCGGGTTGATTAGTGAAGGGTATATAGAATTAATTAAAGAGATGCCTAAGAATGTAAAATTATTTTTTATTGTTCCAAACCTAATAAAAAACCAAGAAGAAATGGAAAAAAAAATCGCAGATAATATTCTAAAATTGGCTAATACTAAAAGAACATTCGCAATACTCGGAAGTGTCCACTCATCTAAAAATAAAATAATAATGGGGGACTTGACTATTACCCCGGTAGGATTTTTAATTCACGAAGAATTAAAGGATGAAATGTATTCTATTTTACTAAAAGCCAAAAATGGAGAATTTTTTAACAATGGATTAAAACAAATAATTTACCAAAAAGATGATCCTTTCGATAAAAATTTCGATTACATATATGAGATAGAGAATGTTTCCCCCTGTTCCTTTTCTAAAATGCACTAGTTAAGTTAATTTTATAAAGATTTTTGAGTATAACGATATACTAAATAATTGAAGATTTTCTTATCAAATCTAACCATCTATTCTCTCCTAATTCTAAATTAACCCCAGCTCTTTCAGATGGCACCTCTTTCAACCCTCTAATTATTAGTCATTTTTAAGTAATAGCAAAGTTTAAATAATGTAATATTACCTAAATTATTATGAGAAAATCATTAGAAAGAAAAGTTCAGTCTTTAGGTCTTGCAGGCCTGCTTAGTCTTACAGGATGCACGACTTTAATGGACAATTTCAATGAAAATTTCGGTCCTGAAAGCAGAGATTATAATAAGCCGAGATCTAATCCTGGTGCTGGTGCAGTTGCAACAGGAACTTTGCTTGGAGTTCTAGGAGCGCAAAAGAATGATTCTACTGCTATTATTGCAAGCCAGAATTTGGTACAGTATGGTGCAGCACAGGCAGGAAAATCAGATGTACATATATCCATAGAACCTTCAAATTATTCTAGTACAGAAGAAGAAAACAAAAATTTAGTATCTCAAGATGGCTATTCTCATGAAACAGCCGCCCATGTTTTACCCTTTCCAGGCAATACTTTAGAAACAATGTATTTTATTACTTGTAATTTTACTAAAGATTTTGGAGAGGATGGCAAGATAGATTATCCTGAGGACTATAATGGAATAAAAAATAAATTTTTCCCTAATGAAAAAGTGACGATTCAAGGTGCGTTCAGCAAAAAGATGGAACAGTTGCAATATCAACTGTATAATAGCAATGGAGATAAAATTTCAGAAAAATTCTATAAGGAAGAAGCAGATGCTGTACAAGATGTCTTTCCAGCAGGAAAATTACAAAAGGATACTTACACAGCAGTTTGGCATGTAGAAGGACAATTACTATATAAACTGCAATTTGTTATTGGTGACGAGAAATGATGCACGAATATTTATAAATAAGCTTTATCTTTATAGAATATGCAAAAAAGAGCTGGAAAGAGATTAATGTTTGGTATAGCGATTATTAATATTTTTTTACTTATCGGAATGATTTTAGCAACTGCTTTTATTTTTGCAAGTACTCTTTCTTTAAGTAGTGCACAAGTAAGTATAACTACAATTCCAAAAAAGTCTGGGTCAGGAGTAAATATTGCTTCAATACCACGAGAAGGGTCATATATCCCCGGACAAGAATTTTATTTTACAAGAGAGACTTCTTTCAATCTTCCAGTAAGAGTTGAAGATTCTGTAACAAAAATTGTACAAAAAAGCGGAGGCGGAGCAGATATCTACTATAAGAGTGGGGCAATTGATGAATTTAGCGCAGAACAATATGCACCTATTAGAGATAAGTTACTTTCTGATAAAATTATTCCTACACAGAAAGAATATAATTTTTTTGGGATTAAAACATTTTATGGGGGAGGAGCTCATTTGTTACAGGGAGCATCGTGGGCGCTACAGGCTGCAGGAGCAATTCAGCTAATAGGAAGTCTAGCAGGACTGGATTCTCAAACTACCAGAGCATTACAACTTTCAGCTGTTGGAGGTATAATGGCGGGAAAAACTGTTGCATCTTTAGGACCTTCAGGATTTAATAAACTTCCTGTTGATAGTATTTTTGCAAAAGCAGGAACGCAATTTGCTATTGGGTTAGTAGTCGCTGTCGCAATCTTCGTCCTAACATACAAAAAAGAAAAGAAAACTCTTGTTTCTTTCCAATGCCTTCCTTGGGAGCCGCCTATTGGAGGACAATTCTGCGAACAATGCAATAAAGACCCATTTAGACCCTGCTCTGAATATAGATGTAGAAGTTTGGGGCAGGCATGTGAGTTATTGAATAAAGGAACTGCGAATGAGCAATGTGCTTGGGTGAATAGGAATGACGTGGTTTCTCCTAAAATTACTCCTTCTATACAGGCATTGCGGCCAAAAGAGCTGAATCTAAAATATGTGCCTGATAATGCAATAAGACCGCCTGCAGTTGGAACTAAGATTGTTACTGGTAGTGCAGGATGTGTGCCTGCATTTACACCTCTTGAGTTTGGCATTACTACAAATGAGCCTGCTCAATGCAAGATTGATTACAACCATACTTCTTCTTTTGAGCAAATGCAATATTATTTTGGGGAAAGTAATTATTATGCTTATAATCATACTCAGAAGATGCGTCTTCCTGGGCCAAATACAGGAGCAGATGGACCGCTTGCACCCTTACTAAAAAATGATGGAACTTTTGCACTTTATGTAAGATGCCAAGATGCGAATGGAAATGAGAATGTTGATGAGTACGTATTTAGCTTCTGCGTTGATAAAGGGCCTGATACGACTCCTCCAATAATTGAAGAATTCTCTATACCATCAGAAAGCCCAGTTACTTTCAATCAAGATAGGGTACCTATTGAGGTATATATTAACGAACCGAGTGAATGCAAGTGGAGCAGAGAGAGCAAGGCATATGAAGATATGGAAAATAATCTTGCTTGTTTAACAGAGAGTTTTCAAGTCAATGCAGATTTGCAGTATACTTGCTCTGGCAATCTTACAGGAGTTAAAAACAGGGAGGACAATAAGTTTTATTTCAGATGCAAGGACCAGCCTGATAAAGTGGAAAATGTAAGGAATGTAAATGTACAGAGCAAAGAACTTGTGCTGAAAGGAAGTGAACCATTGCTGATTGCAAGCTTGAGTCCGAATGAAACAATATTTGGCAGTACAGATGTTGTTTCTCTTAATCTTGGAGTTGAAACGAGCAACGGAGCAGAAGAAGGCAAAGCAGTATGTTACTTTTCAGATACTGGGCAGAGAGATAGTTATATCGCGATGTTTGAGACTAATAGCTATTTACATAAGCAGTCTTTAAGCTTAATTTCTGGAAATTACAGCTATTTCTTCAGATGTATTGATGCAGGAGGCAATGCGGTTGAGGGCAATATAAGGTTTAATGTATTTGTGGATAAAAAAGAGCCGAGAGTAACTAGAGCATATAGACAGGAAGGGCTAAAAATTGTTACAGATGAGGATGCAGAATGCACTTATTCTCTTTCTTCATGCAATTTCAATTTTGAGGAGGGTATAAAAATGATATACTCAAATCCGTCAGTGAAAAATAATCATTTTGCTGAATGGAAGCCTAATGCAAAATATTTTGTGAAGTGTAGAGATCAATACGGGAATTTGCCATCACCTGCAGGGTGCAGTATCGTAGTAAGTGCTGTAGAGCTTAATAAGCAGGCATTGTAGAATGAATAGCCAAATATTAAACAGCAATATACTTATAAAGTTTGAATCTTGAATAAGAACAGAGAGGATTAAAGCCATGTACAAAAAAGAGGTTCTGCAATGCTGGTTTTTTGCAGCAGGAGTTATGCTTATTCTGCTTTTGCAAAATGCAGAGGCTGCTGAGCTTGATGTTACTTTGACAGCAACAATTGCTGGGAAAAGCTCAGATTTGTACATTCAGACTAATACTAACGCACAGGCAACTTATGATGGGTATGATTTTGAAGTACCGACAGCACCAAGCAATTATACTCAATTATATACTAGCGTGAGCGGTAAATCCCTTTCTGTTGACACATGGTCTGCTACTAATTTACCACGCACAATTAATTTAACTTTTGGTTCAAGCCCTTCAGTTTCTGGTAATTTGAATCTTTCTTGGAATACTCCTGGCAGTGAATATGTGGTGACTCTTAATGATTACGGCACTGATAATACGCGCAGTACAAGTGTTACTAGTTTTGATCTGACATCACGAAGCAGTTATAATGTTAGTACTTCAGGAACAAGATATTTTGCTATTAGTGTAAGTACTCCTGCAAGTCCTGCAGCACCAAGTGCTGCAAAAAGCAGCGGAGGCGCTGGCGGAGCAGCAGTTCCGATTGAGCTTCAGCCACGTGAACTAATTGTACCTATAACTAATGTTCTTGAGCCCGATGATAAGATTTCATTTATCTTTGAAAGAATTACTCACACCGTAACAATTCTAAATATGACAAAAGAGCAGGTAGAAATTATTGTGCAGAGCGAGCCTCAAAAAGTAACTCTCTCGCTAGGAGAAGAGAGGCAATTTGATGTAAATAATGATGGAAAGACTGATATAGCCATAAAAGTTAATTCTATTGATTTTGCTAAAAAGAGAGTGAGCATTAGTGTTACGCCTCTAGGAAGCAGTATGAGGATTATTGCGGAGCCAGAAGAACTAGTTGTCAGTGTAGTTGCAAATGAAGAAACTACCAGAGAAATAAATCTAGCTAATAAAGGGAATAAACCTATTGATATATTTATAGGTGTTGAACAGATTGGTGATATTGTACAGACGGAAAGCAACGTATCTCTGAAACCTGGTGAAGAGAAGAAGATAGTGTTAAAAATTACTGGTAAAGGCAAAGGTATTTCTGCTGGGGCCATTGTTTTCCTATATGGCGGAGCGAGAGCTGTTGAAATTCCAATTACAGTCAATATAAAGAGCGAGAATTTTCTATTTGATACTTCAGTTACAATACCTGCTGCATTTAGAAAAGTGCCTTTGGGAACTTCAACGATAAGCGCGCAGGTTACATTACAAGAGATAAAGAGTACAGAACAGGTTGACGTTACTGTCAGATATCTAATTAAAGATTTTTCTGGGACAACTTATATTGAGGAAAGCGAAACTTTTTCTGTTTTAAGAGAAAAGAGTTACATAAAAGAATTTAATATTGGCGATTTGCCGGCAGGCAAGTATTTTGTAGGCATTGAGATTGAGTATCCTGGTGCTTTTGCAACATCAAGTACACAATTCGAAGTGGTTGTAGAGAAAAAACCAGAGTTTTCACCATCTGTTGTGATATGGTATATTATTGGTATAATTGCTGTTTTTACAGTTATTATTATCATAGTGCTTATCTGGGCCGCATCACATAGAAAACGTGCTCTTGCAGTGCAGACTGAAAAATCATCACTAAAGTTTTCTAAAAGAAGAAAAAAGTGATTGAACTAGAGAGGTATTGTGCGGAAGATTTAAATGTCCTTTGTACTTGGAAATGATATGGTGAGTAAAGTAAAGAGAGAAAAGAGAGTTGGGTTATTATTCTTAGGAGTACTATTAATTTTAATTTTATTTAAAGCAGTATCAGCAGCTCCGAGTTTTGATGTTAATACTTTGCTTCTTAAGGTTACTCTTCCACAAGGAGAAAGTGTGACTAAAACAATTAGTCTTTCAACGACTACTGGCGGAGAATTTTCTCTGGAGAGCTTAGGAGTGCAGGGAATTGATTTTAGCGAAGAGAGATTTGAGCTTAATCAGGGTGAGAGCAAAATTATTGAGCTTTTTTTTAATTCATCAGCATTGAAGCCAGGAATATATGTTGGCAGTGTGAAAATATCTGACGCTGCTGATACTGCTTATCTTCCTCTTATATTAGAAGTTCCTTCTGAAGATAATATTTTTGGAATTAATTTAGATATTCCTCCACAATATACAGATGTTGCGCCTGGTGAGAAATTTATTGCACAACTAAAAATTTTTGATCTGACAACAAATGGAGGTACAAGCAAAGGCTTGGGCTCGAGCAGTGTTAAAATTTCTTATAAAGTTCATGCCAGCGATGGACAAATTTTGCATGAAGAATCAGAGCAATTAGTTGTAAGTGGGCAAGTGCAAGTAACTAAAACTATTTTATTGCCTGATGATATGACGGAAGGAGATTATGTATTTAGTGCAATTGTACAATACAAATCCTCAGTTGGGACAGCAAGCAGATTATTTCATGTTGCACCATTAGTGCAGCAATCACCGCCTAATGAATTTTTCAAAGGAAAAGAAACATTTTGGATTGTTGGGATTTTTGCCTTTTTCTTTTTTGGAATAATCTTTCTTTTTGTTTATTTTATTCATGACAGAGATAAACTTCTCCTTGATTTAAAACAATATAATGCGTGGGAAATTGAAAAGCAACGCGAACTGCTTAGAGAGCAGGTCAAACTAATTCAGAAAAAGAAGAATGTTCCCCTGCATAGGGTAAGAAAAGAGATTGCTGCGAAAGTTAGAAAACTGCAGAAACGGCACAAGGTTCGCATTAAAGAATTTAATGCGCTTAAAGAAAAAGGCGACCTTACTACCATGAGAAAAAAGCTGGCTGTTTGGAAGAAGCAGGGATATAATACTCTTCAATTAGATGCAAAAATGCAGAATTTGAGCACAAAGGATATGCAGAAATTGCTTCTTAAATGGAAGCAGAAATATCGTTCTTCTTAGATGATTTAGTCATATATGCGTACTAGACTAGTTTTTGAGAGGGCCATAACCGAAGAGTATAAAAAGAAATAATTCTTTAAGAGTAGATAAAAAAGAGACAATGGCACCATCAGCTTTACAAATCAAGAGGGAATTTGATGCTTTTGCAAGAAAGATTGGTGAACTTGAATCTTTAAGGCAAGAGCTTCACGCACTTCCAAAAAAAGGTTTTGAGCATGATATAAGTGTTATTGAGGCAAAGCTGAAAAATGTTGGTGCTTTGCCTGAAGTTAAAAGGGAGATTTCACAGCTGAAGGCCAGGATAGAGAGAAAGACATCTTATTCTATGGGGCATAGTAAGGTAGATGTAGTATTAGTGCAAGAGTCAAAACAACTCAAGAGAGATACCCAAGCTCTGAAGCATAAGCTTTTTGAGCTTGAACAAGCTGTTTTGGATAGAAGGAAGCTTTTGAATAAACCCCATTTATCTGCTCAGGAGAGAGATTCTCTTCATGAGATACCTAATTTAGAGCAGTCACTTCATAAGCTTAAGAGGCAGTTTGCTGAGCATATGAATTCTGCAAAGGTTAGAATAGATTCTGGTGTTGGAGTTTTGGTTAATAATAGGTTTGATGATTTTGTAAGGGAGCTAAAGGCAGGGATTTCTCAAAGGCTGAGTGAAAAAGAGTTTTCTATAGATACACAATTAAAGGCAGACCTTGCTCATCGTGAGAGGATTTTTGCGCAGCGTTATCAAGCTTTGGTTGAAGAGTTCAATGCTAAGTTTAGAAGGAGAGTGGAGGAAGAACTTAGAAGAGAAGTTAGAAAAAGATTTGATGCAGAAATAGAGAAAAGATTGGCAGTTGACGAACAAAGATTAAGAGAGCAATTAATTGCTGAGGAGGCAAAGCGTCTTGGTGAGGAAAGACATGAAATTTTACGCAAGCTGACAATTCGTTTTGAGGACAGAGAAAAAAGATTTCACAATGCTTTGATAAAGGAAGAGAAGGAATTGCATTCTGCTGTTGCGCAGCAGCGTATGCATGTACAGGCTAAGATGAGGCATATTCTTGAGAAAGAAAAGGATATCCAAAAAGAAAAGATTAATACAAATAAAATTTTACGTGATAAATACAGGGCTTTGAAAGGAGAAAAACAGCAGGAGGTAAAAGAGCTTGAAAGGAAAATGCTTGGGAAATTGGACGCAGAAAAAAAAGCCCTGCTTGCTTCTTTTCGTGAGAAACAGCATAATCTGCATAGATATGTTTTAGCATATCAAAAAGATAGAGAGAAACTTGCTGGAAAAAGAAAATCAGTGCAAAAATTAATATCTGCTGGAAAAAATAAAATTTCCTTAGAGAAGAAAATTTTACTAGAAAAAGAGAAAGAGATACTGGCTTTAGAGAAGTCACGGTTACACAAGAAATTTTTCAGCGAGCAGAAAAAAATGAAGTCTGCTTTAAGGGGACAAAGAGCTAATCTATCAGAGAAAAGAGCAGGTATTTTACTCCAGAAACAGAGGCTTGCAGAAAGAGAGCGTGCTTTGAATGCAAGAAAGATTAAGGAGCATGAAAACTTGCTTCGTGAGGAGAAAACATTCAAATTAAGAGAGTTTTCTATGAGGAAGAAACTTTCTCAGGAAGCATCTGATGCTCGTGCAGCTGCAAATGCACTTGCACATAGAAAGAGGAAAGTTCATGAGCAGTTAAATAGAGAGCGTTTAGCTCTTAAAAAAGAGAACATGGAAATACAAAAGCGCGCAGGGATATTAACACAGGAGAAAGCAGAGCATGATAAGATTATTTCTCAAGAGAAAGCAAGAGTTGCGGATGCAGGAGATAAAGTACTTGCCGCAGAAAAAGAACACCTGAATAGAAAATTTGCAGAAAAAAAGAAGAGTCTTTTGCGTGAGATAATTATGCTTCGGGGAAAGGAACAGGATATTGATCGCAAAGCTAAAGCATTGCAAACAGCACTAAGTGGGGAGAGGAAAACTTTGCAGGATGAGGAAAGAAATATTCGCAGAGAAGAGCAACAAGTACTTGCAGAGGCTAAACGTAATATTGAAGAAAAAATGCGCTCTTATAAAAATCAGCAGAAGAGCAGATTTATGCAAAGAACTGAGCAGTTGAAAAAGAATATGTATTTATTATTGCAGAAACAAATTCTTGCAGGCAGAAAGAATGAACAAAATCGTCTTGATTTAGAGCTGCATAAAAAAGAAAAATCTCTTCGCGAAAAAATGGAGCGTGCTTATCAAATACGTCTTAGTAAAGAAATTGCACAGCGTGAACAATACTTAGAGCATAAGAAGGCAGAACTTGAGAGGCATATTCTTAGCGAAGCAAAGAGATTATTTAGATGATAAAAGAAGTAAGCTATGGAAAAAGAAAAAAAAATATTTCTGTTGAGCATGTGAAAGGCTGGAAAAAATATTTTGGATTAATGTTTCGCTCTTCTGAAACACAGCCATTATACTTCTCTTTCTCTTCTGGGAAGAAAATAGTGATACACTCTTGGTTTGTTTTTTTCTCATTTCTTGCTGTCTGGCTGGATAGCAAGGATTCTGTCATAAGATGGGAGATTGTTAAGCCTTTTACTGCATCTTTATATGGCCCGCAAGGCTGCGCTGCTCTATTAGAAATACCGTGTATTTCAGAGAAAGCGGCCTTTAATAATTTTATCGTCGGAAAGAGAAAGATTTAAATATTCATTTAATCTTGTTATTGTATAATATGGAGAAAGGAGGTGCGATATGGGAAAAGTCATTGCACGCAATGTCGTGAAGAGGAAGCATGGATACCTTTACTATGTTGATGGCAAGGGAAATGTTTGTGAGGCAAAAATGGCTCGAGGCGGAAGACGAAAGAAAAGATAGTTTTATTCTTAGTAATCACGACGCTTTCTATTTTTTATTTTTATTTTTATTTTAGTTTCCTACTATAAAAAGAGCCGCTTTATCCAATGTATCTCTGCATGCAGAGATTTTAGGGGATGGAAAAATGAAATGTGGACAGAAGGTATATGTTTTACCGGTCTTTCTTCTTTAATTTGCGGAAGTAGGAATAGCGTTACTGTCCACCTTAAGATGGCAGAAATTAGAAATACAAAAAGCAGAGTGCTCATAAATTTTGGATGTGCATATTTGATTATTAATCCACCTAGAAGTGAACCGATGAAAATGCCTAAACCTGCAAGCATATTCGTATAAGTAATGCAAAGAGCTCTTTTTTTAGGAGAAGCAGCATCATAGGTGAAATTATTTACAGCTATAATAAAACCTGCATTTGCAAATCCAGCTACTATTTGTATAGGAATAAGAAAATAAGGGTTTTTGGTAATCATCCAGAGCAATGGGTTTATGCTGAAAAGAATGCAGGAAATTGAAAAGAGTTTTCTATTTCCATATCGATCTGAAAATTTTCCAACTAAAGGAGTAAAGAAGATTAAAAATAAAGTTGAGCTTATACTAATAATCGTGAAGAGAATGTAATTATTTTCAAGACCAAGGTCTTTAAGCATATATACTGAGAAATATGGGCTGGCAATCATTAATGCAAGATTGAAAAAGGCGTGGCTTATTGCAAATTTTCCAAAATTATCATGTCTTTTTATAAATGACCAGAGAGAAAAATAATCTTTCTTTTTTACTCTAAATTTTGGCACGAATTGCTTTTTGAAAAGCATGAAGCCAATTAAGCGGGCTAAGAATGCTATTATGAATAAGACAGTGAATCCAATTAATACAAGGCCTTTTGTTTTAAATGCATCAAGTAAAAATCCTGCAATGAGCGCGGATAATAGGCCAACAAAACCAATAGTTCTTTGTCTTTTTCCAAAATATTTTCCTCGCTGGTCTTCTGGAACAAGGTCTCCCATCCATGAAAACCATGCAGGAAATACAATTCCTCCAAGAGCACCGAGAAGAGTGTATAAGATAATGAGAAGTACAGAGGAATGTTCAGAAAAAAATCCTTAGATCGGAAGAGCACACGACTGAACTCCAGTCACGTAGAGATCTCGTAT
>CAYIDE010000024.1:0-10577 GCA_964362065.1 Candidatus Woesearchaeota archaeon
TTTTCCAAGAACTTGCAAAGAGAAAGATGTGGGTGTATCAAGATGGGAAGAGGATTAACTGAGTATGTGTAAATTTATAATATCTCATATCTTATTTTTTTCATGAAAAAAAGAACAGTGTGGAAGAACTTTGCACCAAGTTTTGAATATGGTGTATGCATGGTTGGAGGCGCGATAAATGTGAAAAATGGAAAAGAATATATTGGCTATCAAAATGAGCTTACTCTTCTGACGAAAAAAGGCTGGAAGTTGAAAAATGGGTATAGAATATCCAAAGATTTTATTTGGCAGAGGCAGGTCGGATAAAATTTTAAGCGATATGACTGGATGAGACGAATACTTTATATAATCTCTTTTTTATTTAACAATATGAAAAAAAGTTATGGTCAAGAAGTTGAAAAAGAACAAAGATTTAAGCATTCAAAGCAAGATTATGATTTTGTTATCATCGGGGCAGGTGTGACAGGCTTGTCTGCTGCGATGTATGGTGCCAGACTGGGCTTGAAAACTCTATGTTTAGGAACAACATCAGGAATGGAATTGCCAATTGGAGGAGTTATAACAACGACAAACATTGTTGAAAATTATCCGGGTTTTATCAGATTGAGCGGACCTGAACTTGCTGATGAAATTAAAAAGCATGCTCTTTCTTATGAACTTGTTACCCTGAAAGAAGAAAAAGCTGAAAGTGTGGAAAAAAAGGGGAAGCAGTTTATAGTTAAAACCACAAAAGAAATTTATCATGCCAAAACTATTTTGTTCGCTACAGGCACAAAATGGAAGAGCTTGAATGTAAAAGGCAGCAGAGAGTTTGAAAATAAGGGTGTGGCTTATTGTGCTCTGTGTGATGCTCCTCTTTATAGAAATAAAATTGTGGCTGTTGTTGGTGGTTCAGATAGCGCTGCAAAAGACGCTTTGCTGCTTGCAGAGCATGCGAAAAAAGTATATATAATTTATCGCAGGGAGAAGATAAGACCAGAACCAATTAATCTTAAACGCGTGGAATCAAATAAAAAAATTGAGATAATAAGTAAAACAAACATTGTGGAAATTAAGGGAGAACAATTTGTAAACTCAGTACTACTAGATAAGGAGTTTATGGGCAGCAAAGAGCTTCTGGTGCAGGGAGTATTTGTTGCCATTGGGCATATTATCCTTTCCGGGCTTGCAAAGACTTTAGGAGTAAAAGTGAATGATCATGAAGAGATAGTGATTAATCATAAGACTTCAGAGACGAATATTTCAGGAGTGTATGCTGCAGGAGATGTTGCAGATAAGCCATTCAAGCAGGCTATTACCGGAGTTGCAGAGGGATGCACTGCTGCATACTCTGCTTTTGAATATGTTACTAAAAATAATATAGAAACAGTCTAATTTTTGGTCAATTAAGTTTTTAAATTACAAAATACTTGTAAGAGCATGAATGCTAAGAAAAGAGGCCTTTCACCGGTAATTGCAACTATCCTGCTTATTGCTATAGCTCTTGTGCTGGCAGCAATTATTTTTCTCTGGGCGCGCGGATTTTTGGCTGAAAAATTGCAGAAAGATCTTGGAGAAGGTCCAGAGCCGATTGAAGTAGTCTGCGAGAAGGTGGATTTTGACGGTGAAGCAAGGATTGATTTGAGCAATAAATTGTATCTAACCGCAATTAATAAAGGAAATATTCCGATATATGGATTGATAGCAAAAAAGAAAAGCAGGGGCTCTCTTACTTTGATACAAGAACTGCCTTATGCTTTCACAACTTCTTTATTGAGCGGCGAGACAGCAAGCATTAGTACAACTTCAGTTGTTAATATTTTACCTGATGAGTCATTGGTTATAGTGCCTGTTATTTTGGGAGAATCTGGAGAGCAAACAAAAGCTTATCCTTGTGAAAAAAAATCACTAGAAATAGCGGAAAAGGATATCTTATAATGTTATTAAAAAAAAGAGGGGTCTCAACTGTTGTGGCAACATTACTAATAGTGCTAATTACAATTGTTATCGGAGGAATTGTCGCGACAGTTGTTAAACAGTTCACTGAAAGAAGTATAGAAGAGAGTGCAAAATGCCATCTGTATAGGGATTATTTTACTTTTGCTGAATCATTTGGTTTAACTTGTGTGAACATGAGTGCTGGTAATATAACCACTTTTTCACTTCAGGCAGCACAAGTAAATGAAGAATTAAAAACTCCTTTAGAAGGATTTAACATTGTTCTTAGTGGCAATAAAGATAGTATTGTGGCAGATGTCAGATTAAATATGTCTGGCTCTAGTGCTCTTGGAGGTATTTGGATATTTGATGATCCATCCCTTGTCATTAAACTCCCAAAACAAGGGGAAATTATTACCTATGCTTATAATGCAAGTCAATTTTATGACAGATTAGAAGTATATCCTGTTGTTGAAGGAGAACAAATATGCGCCAAAAGCGATTCAATTCTTTTAGAAAGTTGCGGGAGAGTTACATAGCATGAATGGAAAAAAGGCGCAGGTTTGGATTGAAACTGTGGTCTATACCTTAATAGGTATTGCATTAATTGCTTTGGTCTTGGGCTATGTAATTCCTAAAGTTAATAAAGCTAAAGATACACTGGCTGTTGAACAATCAATCCGCTCACTTCAAACAGTTGATGAAAAAATTCTTGCTGTAATGTCTGCAGGAGATGGTAATGTAAGATCTCTGGAATATTCTATCAAGAGAGGAACCTTGATTATTAATTCAAGTAATGATATTATTCAAATCATTATTCCTGATATGAGCCAGCCTTATTCGGAAGTAAATATACCTATAGTAATCGGCCCTGTTACCTTAGTTTCCAATAAAACACAACGCTCTTACAATGCGCGACTAACTTTGGATTATGGATTTAACATCACTTATGCAGGAAAAGATAATGGCTTGGAAAGGGCATTTACTCCTTCATCTACACCATACCTTTTTACTTTCACAAATATCAATAATAGTGCTGCTGATATTAAAGAAATTTCACAGGGGTAGCTCCAAAGGTTTTAAATAACTCAAACTATATTACCTGCCATGGTGACTTTAATTAATACTGCTCCTTCTATTCCTGCACTGCCCAAAGTAGAAGACAAGAAAAAAATTAATTTGCGTTATATGCTAATTGCCCCATTTGCTGCTACTCATATCTTTTGGGATGCGAAAACAAATGAAATGAGATATGAAGTGGAAGAGCCTTTACTGCAACCAGAAGAGCAAGAAGCTCTGCATAGGCTTGAGCAGGCTATGCTGGAATTAATTAATATAAATGTGGCTACTGAACAAACAGTCGAGAGTGCTGCAGCATATATTGATAAAACCGCGCGCTTGCTTATAGAAGAACTTAACATGAAAATATCTGCAATTACTTATCAAAAATTATTCTATTACTTATTTAGAGATTTCATAGGGATGAATGAAATAGATCCTCTCTTGAAAGATTATTTCATTGAGGATATTGAGTGCAATGGCATTAACACTCCAATCTATGTAATACACCGTATTTATAGGAATCTACGCACCAATATTTCTTTTAAGGATATTGATACTGCGGCCAGTTTTGTGGAGAAGCTGGCGCAAAGAACAGGAAGATATATATCCTATGCGCAGCCATTATTAGACGGAAGTCTTCCTGATGGTTCTCGAGTTAATGCTACTTATACTAAAGATGTTACTGCCAGGGGCCCAACTTTCTGCTTTAAAGACGGAAATATTCAACTTAATGACGGAAGATTAAAAAATATAAAAAATCTTTTTGAAGAATCCAAAAAAAATTTTGGTTTTAGTATTGAAGATGGAAATGAAATTATTTCTCCTATAAATTTACATTGCTGCGGTGTGGAAGAGAAGGACTTACAACAAAAAGATTCTTTAGTAAAGTCCATTATTAAACTTAAAGCTCCTCATAAGCTTGCTAAGATTGAATTAGAAGATGGTGGGATTATAGAAGTTACCCTAGACCATTTGTTCCATGTAGCTGATGACTCTTTACAGCTTGTAGAAGCGCAGAATATCAAAAAGGGCATGCTTATACCTATGCCTAAAAAAATAAATGTTTCTGGATATAGGCAAAAAATTGATGTGTATACTATTTTGAAAGATTTCTCCTATACTAAAAGAATATCAGTTATTAGTTCTCCTGAAATAAAAGAAATTGTCTCACAGGTAATATCATCCCATGATAATAATGGAAAATACAGACAAGTACTTTCAGAGAAATACCATGTGGGCCAAAGCTATTTTTATGAAATTATTAACAGAGGAAGCTCTTTGTCTTTGGGTATTCTAGATCAGATTTGCGAAGAAAGAGGTATTGTATTATCTGATTTTAAAAATATTGCAATAAATGTATACGGAGGAGGCAGTAAAAACCAAAGCAAAACCATTAAAATTCCTGCTGATGTCAGCGAAGAACTGGCATATCTTGCAGGGGCTTTAATCAGTGATGGGCATTTATCTAAAAATTATGTTGATTTTAGCTGTTATGAAGAGGAATTTAGGGATTCTGTAAAAGATAAGCTCTTAAGAATATTTGGAAATTGTGATTCATATTATGATGATACTAGAGTATATCTTTGTAATGTTTTTGCACCTTTCTTTTTCAACAGGATATTTGAAATACCTCTTGGGAAAAAATCCTATATAGTAAAAGTGCCTGATGTTATTTTTAAGTCTGATAATAAGGTAATTGCAATGTTTTTAAGAGGATTGTTTGATGGAGATGGAACTTCTAGTGCAGGACTTAGTTATAAATCTTATTCGAAAGAACTAGTTGAGGGGATAACTTATCTTCTTGCCAGGCTGGGAATTTACTGTTATTTAAGAAATCAGGGAAAAGAATATAGAATTAATATACCTTCTCCATATTATAAAATTTATATGGAAGTGGTGGGATTCGATTCCTTGACCAAAAGACAAAAGTTACAGGGGCTTATTCACAAGCAGGTTGATTATAAAATGAACATGAGGCATGACAGAATTCCTGGGGCCCCTCTCTTGTCGATAATAAAAAAGTTGGGAATTCAGAAAAAATCTATACTGGAAAACTGCAGTGTGACCTTTAATAGAATTTATTATTCTACCTTCTCCAGAAGTTTTGCATCTACTTTATTGAAAGAGGTCTTAAAACATAAAGATGCAGACAGAGTTAAAGAAGAAATAGAGTATGTGCAGTGGCTTCTTGACTCTAATCAAGAGTTTGTGAGAGTGAAAAATGTTGAGATTGCTAATAATACAGAACCAGTATATGATATAACTCTTGAGCCATGTAAATTCTTTGTAGCTGGAAACAAACCTATGAATATTTTTGATACAATTAGGAAATTTACACAGATACCGTGGACTCCAACTCAGCTTATTTCCTTCAATACTGTAAGCCCTGAAATGCTGGCATATTTTTGGATATTGCTTCAGTATAAAGCAAGTATTCTAATTGTGGGAGGCACTGCATCCGGAAAAACTACATTTTTGAATGCGCTTGCTTTTTTTATTCCGCCGGAAGCTCGGGTTGTAAGCATTGAAGACACCCGCGAAATAAATATTCCCAGAGAAAACTGGCTGCCTGCAGTAGCAAGGCCTTCTATCGGCATAGGCAGAGTAGGAGAAGTTGATTTATTTGATATTCTGAAGAGTTCATTCCGCCAAAATCCTGATTACCTTATTGTTGGAGAAGTAAGAGGAAAAGAGGCAGCTGTACTTTTTCAAGGCATGGCATCAGGACATTCATCTCTAAGCACAATGCATGCAGATTCTGTAGATACACTTATCCAAAGACTCCAAACTCCGCCTATTGAACTTTCGCCATCGCTTATCAATGCACTTGACTGTGTCGCTATAGCAACACATGCAACAGTGCAGAAACATGAAACGCGCAGAATTAGGGAAGTTGTGGAAATTGTCCATGTGCAAAGGGATGGCTCTGCTGTTATTAATACTCCTCTATACTGGGATCCTGCACAGGATACTTTCTTTTTTAAAAAACAAAGTAAAGTCTTTGAAAAAATTTCAGTAAGGCAGGGCATTCCTCTTGAAAAAATCTATTATGATTTTGCTATACGGGCGCGGCTTCTTTATGTTTTATATCAAAAAAAAGTATTTGGTTTCCAAGATATTCAAAATGTTATTAATGATTACTTCAAAAACCCACTTGAAGTTATACAAAAATACAATTTAGTTCCTCCAGAACAGCAAGCATTGGTGAAAGGTATTTAAACATCTTGGTGTTTCTAGAGATATGAAAAAAGAGCATATTGCAATAGCTGCCCAACTTCTTACAACTATGAGGGATATTGCAGTTCAGCTGGCCGAAGCACAAAACCATAAAAATTTAGAAAAAGCGAGGGCACTTAAGCAAGAACTTTTACATTTTCAAAGTCAGCTTGACCATCTGCTATGATAGAAGAACTTAAACAGAATATAGAAACCGAACTGCGTATGCTTACAGAGATTTCTCAATTCTCGCAAAGACTTTCAACAGCACCAGCTCGTGAGAGAGCATTATTATCGCGGGCTATAATGGCTCTGCGCTCAAGCATGAAAATAATTAATGCCAGCATTCCTCAAATGCTCGCAAATATAATAATCACTCAAAAATTACCTGGAAAAAATCCTTTTTTTCAGAGCTCTTTGAAACAGGTAAAATTTCGGAGTTCTGAGGCTGACATTGCAGTTACGCTTGAAGAAAGGGATCGTGAAAGATTTTTAAAAGAGTTAAGCATTAGTGAGCAAGTACTTAAAAAACTTCGGCAAAAACCAAGAGGGGCTGAAGAAACCTTTGAGGAATTTAAAGCAGCTCGCGGGTATCTGAAACTCTCAAATAGGTTTTTCCAGGAGACTGCGATGCGTCTGATTGCTAAGGGGCGTTTCAGCTCGCTATCTACAGAACTTCGCCGCGCAAATTTAGATATTCTTTTTTCTACTTATGTTGCTATGGTGCTATTTTCAACGCTTCTTTTTTTCTTCGCTTCTTTGGTTGTAACAGCTCTTTTATTTTTTCTGGATATTACTTTCAGCGCCCCATATGTAAGTATTGTTCAAACTCTATCTCTAATGCGTTTGGCAAAGATATTTTGGATTCCTATAGCTGTGCCATTAGCTGTTTTTGTTATATTATATTATTATCCTTCTACAGAAAAAAGTTCCATCGCGAGAAAAATAGACCAGGAACTTCCATTTGCTGTAATTCATATGAGCGCTATTGCTGGGTCAGGAATCGAGCCAACTCAAATCTTTAATATCATAGGACTAAGCAGAGAATATCCTTTCCTGAAAAAGGAAATCAGAAAATTGCTTAACCAGATACACTTATATGGATATGACTTAGTAACAGCACTGCGCAATGTTACTGATACAACACCAAGCACGAAACTTGCTGAACTTTTTACTGGGCTGTCTACTACAATAACCTCTGGAGGAAGTTTCTCAGACTTCTTTGAAAAACGTTCGGAAACTCTATTAACCAGCTACCGTATTGAACGTGAAAAATATACAAAAACTGCTGAAACATTT
Organism: Candidatus Woesearchaeota archaeon; assembly: GCA_964362065.1. Classification (GTDB taxonomy): domain Archaea; phylum Nanobdellota; class Nanobdellia; order Pacearchaeales; family GW2011-AR1; genus VGKP01. The sequence goes on from CAYIDE010000024.1 coordinate 7,495, forward strand.
ATGGATATTTACATCAGTTTGATTATCGCTGCTCCAATGATTCTTATGATTCTTTTAGTAATTATTTCTGTGTCACAGCTGAATACAAATATTGCGCCGCGAGAAATGACTTTTCTTATTATTTTCATAATAGGTATTTTAAATGCTGTTTTCTTAGTATTACTGCATTTGAAACAGCCTACCTACTAATATGCACTTACGACTTACACACTGGATTGGAATAGGAGCAAGCATCTTTGTGCTTGTAATAAATTTTCTTTTATTTTTTAGAGAGCAGGGCGAACTTTTTCTGTTCCTTCTGGGTGTTAGTATTGTTATTCTTATACTGCCTTTTATTATTGCCTTGGTTGTAGAAGGAAAGCGTGCCCAGTACATTAATACTATGTTCTTAGAATTCTCTAGAAACTTAGCTGAAAGTGTAAATGCGGGAACACCTGTCAGCAAAAGCATTATTAATGTCAGAAAAAAAGACTATGGGCCTTTAAGCCCGCATATAGAGAAACTTGCTAACCAAATCTCTGTTGGCATTCCTGTGCATAAGGCAATGCAAACATTTGCTATTGAAGTAAATAACCCTTCTATCAGCAGGGCAGTTTCTCTCATTAGTGAAGCAGAAAGAGCCGGAGGAGAGATTGATTATATTCTTGAATCATCAGCAAAATCCATTGACCTTGTTGAAAAATTAAAAAAAGAGCGAAGAGCTGTTATATCCAGCTTAGCTGCACAAGGGTATATTATTTTTCTTATTTTTATTGCTATCGTGCTTGTAATGCAATTTAAAATTCTGCCTCTGACAAGTAATATTGCATCCTTTGATGTTTTTCAGGGGGACATTACTAAATTAGGCTCAGAAGAAGTGCCTTCTGCATCACTTAAACCAAAAGAATTAGCAAATAATTTTCTTTATCTACTAATAACACAGGGTATATTTGCAGGTCTAATAATTGGAAAACTCACTGAAGGAACTATAAAAGCAGGCGTTAAGCACTCTTTTATTCTCGCATCGGCTGCGTTCCTTATTTCAACTGGAGTAAGGGCACTGGTAAGCACTGGAGCTAGCACAAGCGCAAGTGTGACGTAAGTTATAAAGAATATAACAGAATTCCAAGAAAATTTATTTATTTAAAATTAAAGTTATTAATTTTCGCCAGTTTTTTTCCGCACCCCGAAAGCACGACTGCCAATACCGCTGTCCCAGTAGTAGCCACTGAGGCTCAACCTGTAATCGCCCTCGCACAACAAAGACACTCTTTGTTCAGGAACTTTGATTGTTTGTATATCTACTCCCTGAATCCAAGGTTTCAATTCTGTATCTACAGCAGTTTGTGCGAAAATTTCTGCACCTTTTTGAGAAAGTACTGCTATTGCATAAGAATCTTTAGCAAAACTCTCTTTTGTATGCTCTCCTAAAGTATAACTGCCAAAAGGAATGAATTTCTGGTTTTTATCTTGAGAAATGTGAATTCCATAGTCATTTTTATTCCATGTTTTAATATTTGGTATTTCCATTTTTGTGTCTAAGCCATTGCCCTGTATATCTCTTTCAACAAGCACTCCTCCGCTCTCAATTGTTTTTGCGCATTCTTGAGGAATCCAAAGATTTCTAATAGGTATTCTAATGTAATTATTATGAAAGATATTTCTCACTTCTTTCCATTCTTCATTATCCTCTAAGTTATCTGCATGATAAGCACCATAAGTCAGTAATGCTAATTCTAATCCCTCTGCTGGTCTAACTTCTGTATCTGCATTAAGAGCTTTGAAGCAATCTTGATGTGTTCCTATTACTGAAGGATATGCGAATTCATATTGTTCTTTTCCGTGACTAAGAGAAAGCCAAGTTCTTCCTCTATTTGTAGGTTCAAGGGTAATTTTTTCCATCACATCTTGAAATATGAAGAGTATTTAAATTTATCTTTTGTGTTACTATTTAAAAGTCATTTAAAAAGAAAAATTAGCGTATTAAAATTCCTTTTTTATCAGATAAAAAATTTCATTTTGGGATTTTATCAGGTGAAAAGAATATCCGAGTCTGTGAGAGAGCTGCTCAAGCCAACCTCTCTGTGGGTGATTCATTGGCTTTCCTGAAAGGGTTTTTGTGGAAAAGCTAATTAAGATATATGGGCAAGGAATTTGCTTTAAAATTATCTCGGCGAGCTTATGACCTCGGTGTTCTATAAGATCGAGAACTTTGAAAAGCAGGCAAAGGTCTGCTTTAGGCAGTTCATTGTCATGAAGAGCTCTTATATCCATAAATTTTGCATATCCTTTTATTTTATGCTTCATAAAGAATTTTTTAACTAAAGATAGCTCATCTTCTTTGATATCGTATGCATAATATTCCTGGGTTTTATTCGCAAGAGCTATGGGATTAAGGCCGCAGCCCAAATCAATTATTTTATGCACAGAAAGATTTTTAATAAGATTTTTTAGATAAGGATAAAATAACAATCTTTCAGCTGTGGATTGATGAGTTTTTAATAATGCTTGAATATTGTCTTGTTCTAACAGAATTTCACGCTTTTTGGAACTTTTTTGAAATTGGCCTGTCATCTTGCGCAGTTTTGCCCTTATTTCTTTGATGAGCACTTTTTCCTCTTGGATGGGTAGATTTTTGGGAGAGAGAGGTATTTTCTTTATATAGTTCGATAGAGTCTGCTCAACTAAAGGCGGTGCTATGCCTCTTAGTTCTTTCTTCTGCTGAATTTTGGCAACAAGCTCTGATAGGGAAGACATTGTAGAAAATAGGTGTAGAGAGTATAAAAAGATGATTTGATTATAATCGCTAATCAAGTTGCATGTGGCCCAGCCATTTCAGGCTAGGAAGCCTCCAAGGAGGAATCTATTTTTATAATTATCTGCTTAGAATAGATTTGGCAGAAGCAATGACTCTTTTTTCATTCGCTTCTATCTTTTGCAACTTAATAGATTCAGCTGAAGCAATGACTCTTTTTTCATCTTCTTCTATCTTCTGTAACTTACTTCGTAGATCATTTTTTTGCTCTTCAGAGCCTTTCTTAATTTGAGCAGATATAGATAACTGCACTAATTAAGTGACATAAGTACCAATAAAAAAAGAAGCA
>CAYIDE010000025.1:0-10549 GCA_964362065.1 Candidatus Woesearchaeota archaeon
CAAAAAATGGTTGATTTAGCTATAAAAAACAATGGAACTTACTATTTAACATACAATCTATATCCTACTCAAGAACAAATAAGAAACGCTTATCCAAACATAGATTTTGTATTTTCAAAGAAAAAAGAATATGACCCAAAGCAAATGTTTATGAATAAATTTTACGCTAAATATGCATTAGGAGAGGAAGATGAAAAATACTGGTAATAAAAAAAGAAAAGGACTTAAAATTGCGGTTGCTATAATAGCCTTGTTAGCTATATTCTTTGTTTATTTTTTCCTGTACGAACCTTCTTATTCAGGCTCAATAAAAATACATGAAAAAACTTTAATAATTTCTCATAGGGGTTTTGGAGACCATGCCCCAGATAACAGCTTAGCAGGGGCAAAACTGGCTTTAGCAAAGGGTTTGGATGGAATAGATGTTGATGGACAGATGACTTCCGATGGTGAACTTATTATATTTCATGATTTGACATTATGACGTTTAACAAATGCAACTGGAAGAGTTAGCGATAAAACTTTAGATGAAATGCTGCATCTTGATTTAGGTCAAAAGTTTAATGAAAGTTTCAAAGGTTCTTATGTTGCAACCTTTGAGGATTTTCTTACGGCAGTTAACGGAAGTGCTATTTATATGGTTGAACTAAAAGTAGCAACTGCATCTGATACTGGTATTGAAAAGAGGGCTGTAGAAATAATAAAAAAACATAATGCAACCGACTGGGTTTACTTAAGTTCCTTTAACCCCGTTGTACTCTATAGATTAAAGAAAATCGACTCACAGATACACATTGTATTTATTTTTATGGATACAAATTGGAATAAAGAGTTATTAGCTGAAGTAGAAGAAAGCGTAAGAGTTGACCTTCCATGGTTTTTAAGACAAGAACCAATTAGAAGAGCCATAAGAAAGGTAATAGAACCTGATTTATTAAGCGTAAATTACAAAGTTAATGAAAATACTATAAACAAACTTATTAAAAAGGGATATCCTATATTTTTATGGGCGCCAAACAATGAGTCAGATATTAATTACGACCTTGACAAGAAGCCATATGGCATTATAACTGATGAACCTTTATTAGGAAAGGAACTTAGAGATTCAAGATGAAAGACTTTAAATGGCTCACAATAACTCAAAGCATAGTTTTGTTCGGAAGCGGGATAGTTTTTCCTTTTTATATAATATTTATTAAACAAATAGGAGCTAATTTCACTCAATTTGGCATAGCATATGCTTTATTTGCCTTAAGTTCTGCCCTTGTTCATAAAATAATTGGAGATTTCTCTGATAAATTTGGGAGAAAAATCTTTCTAGTGATAAATAGTTGGGGAATGGCAATACTCTTTCTTTTATTTCCTATAGCTACAAATATCTATCAAGTATATGCTTTGCAAGTTATACTGGGAATTTTTGGTGCAATGCAAAAAACAAGTGAAAAAGCGATTGTGGCTGATTTTAGTGACGGGAAAGAAAGAGGCAAGCTTATAGGAAGATATCATACTTGGATTGCTATCTTTTCAGCCCTTGCAGTTATTGTGGGAGGATATATAATTGATATGCTAACTATTGAAGTGATATTCTATGTAGGCTCCGTAATATTATTCATAAGTGGTTTACTTATACTTAGAATAAAAGAGAAATAAAATGTTAGGATTAATACAGCCAGATGTTGCCTTGACTGATTTTTTCTTAGTCTTAGAAACATTAATCTTAGGACTAATTATTTTGAATATCAGAATAAAAAGCAAAATAAAATTAACTATTTTCTTATTTTATGTTTCTCTTGCTCTAAGTTCGCTCATAGGCGGGATTGTTCATGGATTTTTTCCTTATAGTGGTTCGTTAGCCAACCTTATATTGTGGAAGGCAACAATGATTTGTTTGGGATTAGTTAGTCTTTTTTCTTGGTTAATTGCTGGAAATATCATTTTACCAAAATATAAAAAATTAATCTTATACATAGCTTTGCTTGAATTATTTTTATACTCAGCTTATATTATCTTTATTAATAGTCAATTTAAAATCGCTATTTATAATTACTTTCCAGCAACCATCTTTCTTTTGATTTCTTTGTGTATTTTATATTTCAGAAAAAAAGATAATACCATTTTGCTTGGAATAATAGGAATTATTTTAACATTTATCGCCGCATGGATTCAACAAGCTCAAATATCACTCCATCTAGTATACTTCAATCATAATGCATTTTACCATGTTGTTCAAGCTATTGCACTCTTACTGATATTTTTTGCATTAAGAAAGATGGTATTAAAGGGTGAAATTAAAAAATGACTTTTCTGGAACTCAACAAAAGAATTTATGATAAACTAAGTCCATTAGCAATGACTAATGGGGCACTAGTTTTACTTTCTTTATGGGCTTTCTTTGAAGCAAGTTTCTGGTTTGTTATTCCTGATTTTCTTCTTTTAATATTGTGCATCTTATATCCAAAAAATTATAAGAAATTCTTTATATTCACATTGTTATTTTCCATTTTAGGCATTATAGCTTATTTTACATTTGTCTCAAATTACACATTATTGTCTGGTGAGATTTTACTTAATACACCATTTATTAACCAGAAAATGTTAGATTCAATAAACTCCCTTTATACAGACAAGGGTATAAGTGTTGTTCTCAGACAAACTACAACATTTACCCCAGTAAAGGTTTGGACTTTTGAAGCAGTATTACACCAATTTAATTTAGTCTTTTATTTATTTTTTGTAGCTATTTCAAGGGCTATTAGAATGTTCATTATTTCCCTAATTTTTGCTTTTATAGGGAACAAGTATAGAAAGGCTATACGAGATTATAGTTCTATTTTACTCTTATCTTACATATTTGTATTCTTTATCGTTTTATTCTATGTAACCTAATATTCCTAAATAACAATAGCCCCACCCGGATTCGAACCGGGGTCTCGGGCTCCAAAAGCCCGCATACTTGACCGCTATACTATGGGGCTAAATTCCATTGTTTAGCTTTCCTCGAGTGCTTAACATTGCTGAATCCTATGTCTTTTAAAAACTTTCGCAATTCTGATTTCTTTGTTATAGTTATCTCTGTGCCCTTTGAGATATGGGAAGGGGATATGTTTAATGAAATTAAAGCATTTCTTACATCTTTTAAAAGTGCAGAATTGTAATTTCTAAAGCTTATTTGATGGGTGTTTTGGTTAGTTAATTTATAAATGGATCCGTCAGTGTCATATAAGCCTCTTAAGCATGCATTTAGATATTCTCTGTTATTTTTTATCCATCTTGGGATATGCAACATATTTTTTATTTTATTTCCCGGATTAAATCCCAGAGATTCCAAGAATTCTACAAGTCTTTTTCCTGTGCTGACTAAATTTAAGGCATTTTCATTTTTTGATTTATATACATTAACTTTTATATTAAATAATTTTTCTATCATTGGTTTGACATAATCTAACAAATATTCTTTGTCATATCTTGAATCACCTACTATTTTTATCTGATATGTACTTATTTTGTAGGACTTTATTTTTGTTAGATTGCCATCTCCTAACATTATTCCGTAAAATTCTGATAGCTCTTTAGAAATTTTAGGTATATTTACTTCTTTAATTCCACCACCATTTGATAGCGCTCCTCCCTTTACTTTTCCCCAGTTATCATCTAATTTTTCATCTATAAAAGAGCTATAATCTTCATTTGCTAATTCACATAGTTTTGTGTAGGTTCTTTCAGAGAGAGTTACAATTTCTCTCTTTAATTCTACTATAAGATAATGTTCAGAGATTTTTAATATTTTTGATAATTCTAACCAAGACTTTTCTTTTTTTGCCTTCAAGATGAGCTCTGTTTGCTTGCCTTTTTGTAGTCTAATCCTCATTTGCTTTGTAGACTATTTAGTTATTTATATTTAATGCTTGACCACTAGACTAAGGGGCTATCAGAATAGAAAATAAAAGGCGTTTATAAGCATTTGTTTTCGCTATTCAAAATTGCTCTTTATATCTGCCCCTTCTTTCAACTTTTTCAAGCCGTTGAATTATTAAATTAGCTTGGGAAGAAGCTGATTTATAACCTTTAAGAACAGATTGGAATATTATAGAAGCTTTTTTATAATGTTTGGCTTCTAAAGCTTCTTTGAGCACATGTAGGTCTACAGCTTTATCCTCTGTGTTATGAGATTCAAAGCCAAGGCCGAAATCTATAAAATATACTTGATTATCTTTAAATATCATATTAGAGGTTGTTAAATCTCCATGGATGATTCCTGCGTCATGGAGTTTTGCAATGCTTTTTCCTATTTTATTGCCTATTTCTTCTAAATTTGACAGTGAATCAAGGTGCTTAGAAAGTACTTTACCTTTTATGTATTCCAGAGTAATTTCTTTTTTATTTTCATCTATCTTAATTATTCTCGGAGCAAGAATTATTTTTGCTGCTTTTTCTAGGAGCTTAGCTTCTTTTTTTGTTCTTTGACTTCGGAGCTTTTCATCTAGCTGAGGAAGGCGATATGATTTTTTAGAACGCTGTTTTATTATAGTGTTTCCCTTTTTTATCAGAAGGGCTTCTGCACCTTGCTCGATGATGTGGGGTTTCATAGTGGTATTTCAATTTTAGGGTTATACTTTCTGATGTGTTCAAGGAGCTGTTGAATAGTGAGAGGTTGACAGCCTGTTATGAGATGAATAGCATGACTATAGACTATCTTGAGGAATGAAGTATCAGTCAATGACCATCGATTTTCATTTTGTATCTCTCTTCTTTTTTCTTTACTATTAATTATTACTTCCTTGAACGGTAATTTGTTAGCTACAAGAAAGACTTTGAATTGTTCAGCATGAGGGCAATTTGGAAAGGAATAAAGAAGGATTTTCATGCTTTTCCAAACAGAAAGATATATATATATATATATATATTTTCTTAAGGAGAGGTATGAAAGAGGGCAACACAAAGCAGATTTTTGGCATTCTCTTAGGTGTTGTTCTATTTGCTTCCTTAGTGAGCGGTTTTTCATTTTTTGATTGGAAATCATTCTTTGGAGCGAGTGCTAAGGATGCACAGCTTTCTCCGGGAGAATGCTCTGATAGTGATGGAGGATTGAATTATAATATTAGGGGAGAAGTGTATCTTGATAAAAAGAAGGTAGACAGCTGTTTGTCTACAACAATGCTAAAAGAATATTATTGTAAGGATGGAAAGAGTTCCACTGTTATAAGCAGTGTTGATTATAAATGCCCAAATGGGTGTGTAAATGGGGCATGCAAACCAGTGTCTGAATGCGAATATGTTCATTATAAAGATGTTGATTTTAAAGGAAATCCTTATAGCGGGAGCACCTTTAATGACGTATGCAATAGTAAAGGATTGATTCCCAAAGTTAGTTTTGAAAGTATTCAAAAAACATTATATAATCATCTTGATTGTAGCATAAGTTATTCTATTTATGCTTCTTCAGAGGATAGTCTACAACCAATGATACATCCAGATATAGAAACATTAGGACCCCAAAATATTGGAGGCGTTCCTTCCGCAACAATTTGTTATAATAATCATTTTCCTGATGGGAGCTTTAATGCAAACTTTTCTTACAGCTCATTTGCAATAAATAGCTGGGTGGTTTGTTGCAGTACTTTAAATTAATTTTTGCTCAATTTACAAATTTTACACTTTACTGGAACTTATGCTTGGGCGTATAAGGAGTTATTTTGAAAAATCAACTCTCTTTATGCCTTTTATTCTGTCAAAATCAGGGTCAGAGCTTATGATTATATTTATATCTTTTAATTGCATTGATGAACAGTGTATAGCATCCCGAGGGTTTAAACCCTCTTTATATGATTCAAATGCTTTTTTTATGGTTTGCACATTAACTGGCAAAAATTCTAAGTTTTGCATAGAAATAAAGTCATTAGTTACTTCTACGGCTTTTTCTTTTCCTAAAATTTTCTGAACTGCCCACATAATTTCATCTAATGTTAAAATCGAAGTAAAACCCTTAAACATATTACTCTTTATATTTTCTATTACTTTTCTAGCTTTATCACCTATTTCTTCATCATCTAATATTGAATATATGAATAAATTGGCATCAAGATATACATGCTTAAACTTTGAGTCCTGCTCTTTTTGCTCTTTTGTCATATTGCTCATAAAATTCTTCTTTTTTATAAGTAAAGGGTCTGCCTTTTCTTATTTTTTTTGCCTCTTTTGCCATTTCTCTTAATTTTTCTATTATATTTATATCATTTTTTTTTATTAAGACACCTTCATCTACTGCTGTAATGATTGCTTCCTGATTGGGATATATTTTATAGCTCTCTCTGAATATCTTAGGAATTACAACTTGTCCTTTTGAGCCCAGTCTTACTTTTAGTTCTACCATGTTATACTTTAAGTATTACTAATATATAAATTTATCTGATTATTACATGCGAGCCATTCATAGAAAAGTTTAAATATGAGCACCCATTATGAGTACATATGAGCAATGTTAATATTTCCCTGAAGAAAGAGGCTTATGATTACTTGAAGCTTTTAAAGGGAAGGGATAGGAGCTTTTCAGAAGTAGTTTTGGATTTTAAAATCAAGAATACAACAGCGTCTCAAGACATCATGAGATTTTTTGGTAATTTAAAAGAATCAGATAAAGAGCTTAAAGAAAAAAATGAAAGGATGGGAAGCTTTAGAGAGTCTTTTGCCAAAAGATTAGCCCAAATTAAAAAATGATGGGCTTAGATACAAGCGCTATTATTGATTTACGAAGAGGCGATGCACATTTAGCTGCATTATTGAAAGATAATAATGAGCCCCTAGTTCTTAACCATCTTGTTTATTTGGAGTTGATGTCAGGAATAGACAGGGAGAATAAGAACCACAAAGAGGAAGAATATTATTATGACAGCTTATTCAATTCTTTCCAGACACTTTCTTTAACATTTTTAGCAAGCAAGAAAACTTCTGATATTATATTTCAACTGAAGAAAAAAGGAAAAACTATTGAAACCTTTGATTGTGTTATAGCAGGTATTTATTTGGCAAATGGAGTTAAAAAGATTATTACAAAAAATAGAAAGCATTTTGAAGCGATTGAAGGGATAGAAGTATTAAGCTATTAGTCTTTTTCTAATTAAAGTCTCATCTTCCTGCCGAACTTCTTTGCGAGCTTCATCATGGTCTTTTGGTCTAACTGCTGGCTATCTGAAATTCCTGAGTGCATCATTTCTTTTAGCATTTTGAATTGTTTGATGAGGGAGCGAATATCAGAAGTCGGGACTCCAGAACCTTTTGAAATGCGCTGCAGGCGAGAGGTTTGTTTTTCCAGTAATTCAGGAGCTTCTTTTTCTATTTGAGTCATGGAGTTTATGGCTGCTTTCCAATGCTTTACTTTATTTTCCTGCTCTTGCAGAGCTTGAGAGGGTATTTTGTCTTTTAAATTTCCTAAGCCAGGAATATGTGTGAGGAGTTTATCAAACGAACCCATTTCACTTACAGAGTCAAGCTGGCTGGCAAAATCATCCAAGGTAAATTTTCCTTCTTCTAATCTTTTTTTAGTTGATTCTATTTTATCTTTATTTACAACTGACTGAATTTTTTCCATTAGAGATTTAAGGTCTCCGAGGCCTAAGAGACGTGAGAGAAATGATTCTGGATCAAAGGTTTCAAGATCAGGGGTTTTCTCTCCTGTACCCATAAAGACAACAGGAGCTCTTACTTCTGCACAGGCAGTTAGTGCTCCTCCAGCTTTAGCTGTGGAATCCATTCTTGTTATTATAACTCCTGTGATATTGCAGGAATCCTTGAATGTTTGAGCTTGTTTCTTTGCTGATTGCCCGATGTCACCAGATATTACAAGAAAGATTTCTGTGGGCTTTGTAACTTTAGAGATTTCTTTGATTTCTTTAATAAGTTCAGAGGAAAGGGCATCTCTACCAGCTGTGTCAATGAGTATTAAAGAGTATTTTTTTAATTCAGATTCATATTTTTTCCATATTTTTTTTGGGTCTTTTTCTTCTGAAGCGATAAATGCAGGGATTGAGAGCTTGTCGCAGAGTTGTTTTAACTGCTCTGATGCAGCAGGTCTATGAACATCTAAGCCGAGTGCACAAACTTTTTGGCCCCTTTTTGAATAATAGGAAGCAAGTTTTGCTGCGGTTGTGGTTTTACCTTGTCCGTACAAACCAAGCAATAGAAAGATATTATGCTGCTGAAGTTTTATTTCTTTCCCAGGGCCTAAAAGAGCAAGCAGTTCATCATGCAGGAGCTTTATAACATGCTCTTTTTTTTCTATGCCTTTAATTCTCTCATCAAGGGCGGATTTCTTTATTTTTTTTGTTATTTCAAGGACAAGAGATACATTTACATCTGCTTCAATCAGGGCTCTTTGCAGATCTTTTACTATTTGTTCAACTAGGTTTTTATCAAGGAATACGGCATTCGCTATCTTATCTGTGGTTTTTTTCAATACGGAGGATAATTTTTCTAACATGCTTTAGGAGAGTTAGAAGAGGGTTAATAAAGTTGTGGTTCTCGCAGGGTTTAGGAGCGGTGGATTTTTATAGACTATGCTGCAATAAAGGATATGCTGGATAAGGAAAAGGCAAAAGAGAAGATTAAGATTGTTGAGGAGAGTTTGAAATGAGCGATAGTCACATAGTATTATTCACTGAAGGATTTAGGTGGACTTTCAAGAAACAAAGAGTATTTAAACGTTTCGTTATAAAAAATAGATTATATAATTATAAGTTATAATGAGACAACATAACATTTAAATAGCATTTGAACTTAATAAGTTTATGAAAAGGAAAAGAGAAGAAGTAAAAGAAAGGATTCTCGAAGTTTTATGGTTAAAGCCCCTCACTATTCAAGAAATAAGCAAGGAAATTGACTCTAACTGGCTAACAGTTGAAAAATTTGTTCAAGAATTAAAACAAGATGGTAAAATAAAAGAAGTTATTTCAACAGACAAACTAACTCTATATCAAAAAATAAATGAAGATACATATTATAATCTTCCTTTGACAGATAAAGATAGGGATACTTTTAAATATATTTTTTCAGTCGTTTTGCAAGAATATAAGGATAAAAAAAAGATACCTAAGAGAACAGAACTTGCCAAAGCTGTTGTTGATGTAATTAATGAAACCAAGTTAAATCTTCCAGTAGTTTGGTATTTATATGGGAAAATCCCTCTCATGATAACAGATTCTCAAAGAGATTATTCTACTTCTTATATCCCTGACAACCACGAGATAATTAATAAGACAGCTAAAAAAGTTGTAGAAGAACAAAAATATAAAAACACAAGCGAGCTAAAAGCAGAACATTACCTTAAATATGCAAATGAAATTTATCGGATAAAAGAAAGATTGTTATCTGAACTGGAAGATTTTAAGAATGAAGAAAAAATAATTAATTTATTCAATGAACTGTTTATTGCTTGTCCAATATATGAAGACAAAGAGGCATTTTTTCTAACAGATAGGCTTATTATGGTTGTTAGAAAGTTGAATTTACTCTCACTGCTCAAAGAAAATAAAAGAGAAGTGATGTTTGCATTAGATGCATTATGGAAATTTTTGGCACTATATCATTTTGTTGAATCTCTATCAAGAGATACAAGATATCCAAAAACTGAGTTGATTAATTTTTATTTAGGTTCTGTAATTGAAACAAAAAAATATGCTACTAAAGAATCAATCTCAAACTTGGAATCAATTTATTTCAATAACATATCAAAATTTGACGTTGGTTCAATCAAACTTTCTCCAGAAACAAAGAAGATTAGAGAAATTATGGAAGAATGGACCGGAGAAGATTGAAATGAATAAAGATAGCTTTTTTGATACAAATGTTATAATCTATTATGCAAACTTTAGAGAAGAAACACAGGGAGAGATTATGAGAAAATGCTATAGATATATCAATGAAAAAATTGGAAGATTTATTTTATGCCATTTTGTTGAACAAGAATTGAAAACGAGAATTGAAAAAAGAAAGATAATAAATAAAGAGGTTATCGAAAAAAACAAGAATAAAGATTACGATATTGGGACGTCTCAATTAGGAAAAGAATTAGGAAAAAACGATATAGGTTATGCAAAGAAGTTATATGAAGCTCACAAAGAAAAAAATGCAAAAGAAATGTCTAATTTATTAGCTAAAGAACAGTTATTGTTTGAGGAGATTATTGATAATTTTCTAAAAACTAAAATTGATGAAAAAGTTATCCCGATTGAACAAATAAATATAGAGTTAGTTAGTATAATAAGAGACATTATAGAAAATTATGCAGATTGCCAGATTCTTGCAAGTGCTTTGCAACATCAAAATAAACAGAAAGTAACTTTTTTGTTTGTTACAGCAGATAAAAAAGACCTAAATCCAAATAATTATGATTATCTTAAGGACTATGGTATTTTAAAGCAATATAAGTTCCCAGAATTGCTTAATTTAGCTTTTAGTGAGTGAATTCTTACAAGACCAATTTATGTTGTCCAGGTATAGCATCCGGCTACATCCTGAATAGAATTTCTTTATGAAATTCTACTAATAAAGACATACT
>CAYIDE010000026.1:0-10293 GCA_964362065.1 Candidatus Woesearchaeota archaeon
AACTTATATTTAAACCTGCTTATTCCCTAGAATTTCTTATATAGGATGTAGCCTATTTTGCAGATACATTAATAAGTGTACTATCAGTAAGCTTTATAAGAAATTGGAATCTTATAAATATATGAAAAGGATGAGGGTGATAAGATTTTTTATTTTGATGATGTGCTTTGCAGGGCTTTTGCTTTTTTTGCAAGTTTTGCTTTCTGGAAGTTTTACAGGATTTGCTTTTCGGGATGAAATTTTTAGCTATGGAGTTACTGACTCTGGCTTGGAAATAAGAATTGAGAAAGCCCAGTTAAAAGATAGTTCTTTGCGAGTTTATTACAGCGTGAGTGATGATTTAGGCAAGGGGGCTTTAGCTAGAGTTATCGCGCAGGTTTCTGATGAGGATTCTGCTTGGCTAGTACAATCAGAACAAACTATAACATTGCCTGCTGTAGGAGCAGGGCAGTATATATTTAATATTGTGGTTCCTGATTATGAAAGAGAGCAGATGATTGTAAGCCTGGTAGTAGATGAAGGGGAAAGAAATGCTTTTACAGAAAAATTGATTTATCATGCTTCTTCACTATTAAGCGGTTTTGTTGTTGCTTCTGAGCATAAAAAATCTTTTAGGCAAGGAGGAATTATTTTTCTCGTAGTTGTTTTAGTTTTCGGTGTTTCATTTTTTCTTTATAGGCACCATCAGAGACTTTTGAAATATAAACATCACGAAAGTTATGTAAAGCCAAAGTTCATTTCTTTAAATCTGGAAAAGTAAGTAATTACTAATTGATTTTTGGAGAGGGAATATTTAAATAAGAATTTCAGCTCCTTGTCATAAGCTCCCGTAGCTCAGCCTGGATAGAGCATCGGACTTCTATCTTTATGCGATGGAGAAATCCGGAGGCCGCAGGTTCAAATCCTGTCGGGAGCGTCAAGTATTTAGGTAGACAGTATTATTAATTTTACGGATTGTATTGCTACCTATTCCGATATCGCCTTGGACATTTGCTGCAGGAAGGGCAAGTGCATGCTTTCCATTTAGTGAATAGGCATATATTGTAGTGCTTTGCGTGTTATTAGTTGGAGGGGCGGGAACAGAATAAGTAATGCTGATTCGAATGTGGTCAATAAATGCATCATCATTCGGATTTCCGCTGCCTGTCCTTTCAGCTGAAATGACAACTCCAAAATCATTAGCATTAACATCAACAGGATTCCAAGTTAATCCCCAGAGATATGTGGAACTACCATATGTTGTATAACTATCAACAGATGCCCATGTAGCTCCTGATTCTTTTTCATCTCCGCTGATTAAGTCATTTTTTACTATCTTTACACTGTTATCTATAATTTTATCACTTTCCTCAGCGCTTTTTTCTATATCCACTTTAATTCCTTGAATTATTGCAATTAAAGGAATATTGAAGCCAAAACTATTGGCTTTTAAGTAATATGTTACATCATCTACATCTTCTACAATCGCATAAGCGTTATCTGAAGTTTGTGCGTTTGATGGATTTGTCCATTGATATAAAACTGAGCCCACTAACGGATCATTTGTAAAAATACTTCCATTTTTTGGACCTTGGGTAAGAGTAATATCTGCAGGGTTATAGGTTTTTATTGTTATATTATACGGGATGTTTAATATATCATTGGGGAGCGTAAATGTACGTTGGTATCCATTGCTTGCTGTGGAAGCGAGAGCAATTTCATCCTGTACTGCGAGAGCAATTTCCTTAAGACGTTCATTCCGCTGTTCATTTATTTTATCAGTGTTTTGGAGCTGAATTGCTCCAAGAAAAATTATGAAGAATAACATAACTGCTCCTATAAGAGTCATAAATTCAATTGCTGATTGTGACTTTTTTTTTAACATAGCGAAGATGATTTAAGATGTTATAAGTACTTTTGTGGGAGTTGCTTGAAGTTTTATTTTTTTAATACCTTCTGATACAGGAATTGAGCCTTCTAATGTCACAGCACTGGAATAGCTTACAATATTGACACCTGAATCAGTTTGTATCTGGACGATAATGGTTTTATTCTGTATTGATAAAGATTTGACACCTGATGGCAGGTAAATAGATATCTTAACCCTCGAAGGTTCTCCAGCATAGAAGACAGATTCTGCAGACTGAATAATTTTATTCATAGCATTGTTGACTTGGTTTATAATAATGCGGTTTTTAAGCTGTGAAGTTGATATAAGGCCTGCTGCTAAGATTCCCATGACTAGGAATATGACAAATCCAACCATAATCAGATATTCAACGCTGATTTGGCCTCTTTTAATATATTGCATTATCTTGGAGAAGATTTATATATCTTCTTCCCTTTCCGGGATAAGAATGTATTTAAACATTCTCCATGAAATGAGGAACTATGAAAATCAAGATAACTTTTGCTGAAGTATTTTTAACAACCGCGTTATTACTTGGAATTGCACATGGGATTTTTCATTTTTTTGTATACGGTATAGATATTGCCGGCATATCTGAGCGAGGTGTTTCAGGATTTTCTATCGGACCTTTTACTCTGGGCGATGAGATTGTTGAGAGCGTGCTTGGTGGAAGTTCTCTTTCTATGATTATGCTTATGGTCGAATGGTTGATGGTGATTTTAGCTACTGTGTTTATAGGAGTTAGAGGAAGCTTGGAAGTCAGGCAAGAGCTGGCAAATATTAATCTTCAACAATATAGAAATGGGAAGGTCTCCAATACAGATTTAGATGCACTTTATTCACTTCTTAAAGAAAAAAAATATTTACGAGTTGAAACAATCTCAAGGGCATTCCAGATTCCTAAAAAAACTGTATTGGACTGGGCCAATATTTTAGAACAGGGCCATTTGGTCATGCTTACGTATCCGAGATTTAGAGGACCAATACTTACTTTGCCTTAAAAATCATATGCATATGCTGAAATTGAAAAAACGAGGGAATAGAAACCATAGAGCAGAAAATTTTTCTGTTCGTACTAAGAGAAAGAGCACAGGCATTGCTAATTATTTTCCACCCATTATATCTTCTTCTAAATCTGTATTGCCAATAAAATTGTCAAAGAGGGAGAATTCTCATAGTATTTTGGATGAAACAAATGAGCATATTTCTACACAGGAGAAATTATCTGGACATCAAGGAAAAGCCTCTTCTTCAGAACCAAGAATCTTGCAAAGGTATCCTCTTAATGTTGATGGGGCGCAGGTTGAAGTTATTGTGCAGCAGAAAGTTAATGGCATAATTTATAATTTGGCGCTTCCTTATATTGATGTTGCTACCTCTGCCTTGCTTACTGAAATTAGGAATGAGCTTATATCATTGAGTACTATAAGCATGAAAGAGCTTACAGACCCTGGAGCTTTTATAGGAATTAAGCAGAGATTTATCGCTGATGCGAAGAAACTTATTCGAGAGAAACTGCCTAATTTGGAAAGGCGCGTGGAAGACTTTCTTGTCGGAACTTTAATGCAGGAAATGCTTGGGCTCGGAGTTATTGAGTTTTTAGTACATGATTCATCATTGGAAGAGATTGTAATTCCTTCTGCAAAAGAACCCATTCGCGTGTATAGCAAGCTCTATGGCTGGTTGCCTACCAATATTAAAATTGAGCGAGAAGAAGACATAGTTAATTATGCAAACATTATTGCAAGACGTGTTGGAAAACAAATTACAATCCTGAGTCCATTGCTGGATGCGCATTTATTGACAGGCGATCGCATCAATGCTGTGCTTTATCCAGTAAATACCAAAGGAAATACTATTACTATTAGGAAATTCGCTCGCGACCCTTATACGATTATAGATTTTATTATGAATAAGACTTGCGATGAGGTAGTGGCATCTTTACTTTGGATAGCAATTGAATATGAGATGAATGTTCTTATTTCAGGAGGAACTGCCTCTGGAAAAACATCTCTCCTTAATGCGTGCATGCCTTTTATTCCTCCTAATCAGCGGATTATTAGCATTGAGGATACAAGGGAGCTTATGCTTCCTAATTTTCTTTATTGGACACCACTTGTTACAAGAACAGCGAATCCAGAGGGAAAAGGCGAAGTGAGCATGCTTGATTTGCTGATTAATTCTTTGCGTATGCGGCCTGATCGTATTGTATTAGGGGAGATGCGAAAGAGAGAAGAGGCGCAAGTTCTTTTTGAAGCGATGCACACTGGCCATTCTGTATATGCGACAGTGCATGCTGATTCTGCAGCAGAGACTGTTTCTCGACTTGTGAACCCTCCTCTATTAGTTCCACCTAATCTGCTTAAAGCAGTGAATATTAATGTTGTCATGTTTCGTGACCGTAGGAAAGGCATAAGAAGAATATTGCAAGTTGCTGAGTTTGATGCAGAGAAAGATCAGGCCAAAGCAAACATTCTATACAGATGGTCTCCCGAAGAAGATGTTCTTTTAGTACATAATGAGAATTCTCGGCTTTTTGAAGATTTAGGCAGAAATACTGGCATGAGTATTCATGAAATTGAGCAGGACCTAAATGAAAAGCAGAAAATTTTACACTGGCTTGTAGAGCATAAGATTCGCGCTCTATCTGAATTAGGAGCAGTAATTAATTTATATTATACAAATCGATCCTTTTTAGTTCAATCTATGCGCCAGAATAACATTAAGGCTATTTTGGTTTGACAAAATGCGCTTTCAAATCCCTTTTACATTTTCCTCACTTACAGTACTTAGGAAAAGGTTAGCATCGCGGACATTATTTTTCACTCATAATTCTCCAAAAAGTTTGCAATTTTCTCTTGATAATGCAGATGCAGGCGTGTCAGCTGCGGAATATTTGACTATTTGCATAAGGACATTGCCCTTTTCTTTTTTTATTACTTATATTTTAGCGACAACTTTGCTTGTACTTTTACATTCCCCATTACCATTTATTCTTTCATTAGGAATCGCTTTTTTAGTTAGCTGTTTTATCTTCTTCAGCCAGATAATGTATCCAAGGATTTACAGTAATATAAGACAAAGAGATATTGAAAGACATTTGCTTCCAGCGCTGAGTGATATGCATGTACAATTGACTTCAGGCGTTATATTGTTTACTATTTTAGTGAATATTTCCTCTTCTGATTATGGCTCTCTGAGCGAGGAATTCAAGAAAGCAGTAAAAAAGATACACGCTGGATTTCCCGAAGGAGAGGTGCTTGAAGAGCTAGGAGAGAGAAATCCTTCTCCTTTTTTTCGCAGGACTCTCTGGCAGCTCAGCAATGGTATGCGCGCAGGCAGCGACATTGCAATAATTATCAAAGAAAATATTCATTCATTAAGCGAGGAGCAGGTAGTGCAGATTCAAAACTATGGAAATAAGCTGAATCCATTAGTTATGTTTTATATGCTTATATCAGTTATTCTTCCGGCACTTTCCATAACATTCCTGACTGTTATTTCATCTATTATACAGCTCTCTCCTGCTATTACAATGATGCTTTTATTTGGGATGTTTGGGGGAGTAGTATTCCTACAGATAATGTTCCTTGGCATTATGAAATCTCTAAGACCAACACTATTATAACATGAGTATCTTTCATTCAAAATCGCTTGCAGAACATAAGCATCAGATAGAACAAAGCTTGGTAATACTTTTTATAGTTACTCTTTCTACTGCTGTAGGTTTGAGTTTATATTTGTTGAACAAGGAAATTATTATTGGATTGATAGGAGCTTTGGGATTCTTTATATTTATTTCAGTATATCTCATAGTTCGGAAAAAATTGATTTATACTTCAAATATAAAAAAAATGGAGGAAGTATTTCCTGATTTTATAGAGCTAATGGCTTCTAATTTACGTGCAGGAATGACAGTTGATCAGGCTCTCTTGTTAAGCTCGCGTAAGGAATTTGCTCCTTTAGATACACAAATTCTTAGCTTGGGCAAGGATATGGTTACTGGCAAAGAAATTGGGATAGCATTGCGGGATATGGCTAAGCGTATTGATTCTCAGAAAATCAGCAAAACTATCTTACTTATTATTTCAGGAATTGTTTCAGGAGGAAATTTGTCTGTGTTATTAGAAGAAACAGCAAGCGTTATGCGAGAGCGTGCTTACGTAGAGAAAAAAGCAGCTTCAAATGTGCTTATGTACGCTATTTTTATTTTCTTTGCTGCAGGTGTCGGTGCTCCAATATTATTCGGGCTTTCTTCTGTTTTAGTTGATATCCTTTCTGGTATTTTAGCTACTCTTCCACCGACAGAACAGCTTGGCGCAACACAGCTTCCGTTTACTTTTACCCGCCTTTCAATTTCTCCTGATTTCATTAAATATTTTTCACTTTTCTTTCTTTGTACAATTACGATTCTTGCGGGCATGGTGCTTGGGCTTGTGAATAAGGGAGATGCTAAAGCCGGAATAAAATATATTCCTGCTCTTTTAGGATTGAGTATTGCTATTTTCTTTCTCATCAGATTTATTCTCCGTAACATGTTTGAAAAGTTAGGAGCGTTCTGAAGTTTTCACGATAGGTTTTTATAGCCAATTGGACAAGATTTATACAATGGTTAAGAGTACCAGAAAAACAAGAAGAAAGCAGAGCAGGCATTCACTTGAGCGCGTTCCAACAGGTATTTTGCATTTTGATAATCTTATTGAAGGTGGTTTTGAGAAAAATTCTACTACAGTACTTGTTGGAGGGCCGGGCAGCGGGAAGAGTATTTTTGCAACTCAATTTCTGGTTGAAGGTATGAAGAGAGGAGAAAGATGCCTGTATGTAACATTTGAAGAGAAAAAAGAGCAATTTTATGCAAATATGCTGGAGTTTGGATGGAATTTGAAAAGTTATGAAGAGGAGGGACTTTTTATTTTTCTTGAGTATACGCCACTTAAAGTAAAAAATATGCTGGAAGAAGGCGGAGGATCAATAGAGAACATTATTATCAGCAAAAAAATTTCGCGTCTTATTGTTGATAGCATGACATCTTTTGTATTGCTTTTTGAGGATGAGTTAGCGCGCAGGGAGGCGGCTTTGTCTTTGTTTAATATGATAAGAAAGTGGAACTGTACTTCCTTGCTAACTTTGGAAGAAGAGCATTTCTTCGGAGATAAATCTTCTACTAAAGCTCTGGAGTTTGAGTCAGATGCTATTGTTTTGCTTTATTTTGTCAGGATTAAGAAAGAGAGAGAGCGTTTTCTTGAGGTTTTAAAGATGAGAGGGACAAAACATTCTGGGAAGGTTTATCCTTTTAATATTAGGAATGATGGTATAATGGTTAGCCAAAAGCCTTCTTCCCACTTGCCTTTTGATGCAGCATAACTCTTAAATAATTGATATTCTTAAGGAAGCTATACAACAGAGGATTTTATGAATACTGGACAAGCTTGGGGATTTGATATAATGATTGGTGTAATGCTTTTTTTAGGAGGCGTTCTTGTGCTTTATTTTTATGCAGTGAATGCTACGCCTGAAGGCCAAGAAATTTTGGATTCAATGGAATATGACGGAGCATTTATATCGGATGTGATGCTTTCTGAGGGCTCACCTAATGATTGGACAACTGCAAATGTAATAAGCCCTGGCTTTCTTTCTGGAAATTTCATTAATGAAACAAAACTTGAGCGTTTTTACGAGCTTTCAATATCTGATTATCCAAGGCTGAAGGGCTTGCTTCAGACTCGTTATGACTTTTACTTTAATTTTTCAGAACCAATGTTTATTCAGGGAAATTATGTCGGTGGTATTGGGAATCCTTCTTCAGCAAGCACTAACAATTTGATTCAGGTAGAACGTGTCGCGTCCTACAAAAATAAGCCAGTAACCCTTACTGTGCAGGTGTGGGAATAAATGAGAAATAAAGGCATTTTTTTTAGTGTAGATGCTTTACTTGGCTTGATAATAGTTTTACTTTTTTTGCTTATTGTATATCCTGTTGTTCGTGTATCCACAACAAAGAGTGAAGTACCTGCTGATGTTCTTCAGGTTTTTTCATCACTTAGTATTGGAGAGGTAAACGATAGTTATGCTAAAGCATTATTAGCTAACAAAAAAATAAACAATACTAATTATTCTCTTCTTGAAGCAATTGGAGAGCTTTATGTGGTAGATGTTCCTGAAGCGAAAGCGCTGGCACAGTCCTTGTTAAATGGACTTGATTTTAATAAGCAGGTTGGAATTTGGTATGGCAGTACCCTTTTAGCATCTCTGAATAACACACCCTGGGAGAGTGCTGAACAGGTTGAGAGTGCCAGACAGGTGATAACTGGCATCCAGGAGGGTGAGAGCGTGACTGCTTTTTCTGCACGTGCATTCTTATCCAGTAATTTAAATACAGAATATTTTTATTTTGGCGGATACATTGGAGACGGAAATCTTTCTATGCTTGTAACTTATGCAGGCAACTTGAGTATTGCTGAAATGGAGCTGGCTACATCTAGGGATTTTGAGCTATACATTAATAATGTTTTTCAGGGAAAATATAATTCCTCTGCATCTCTCTTTACTCCTGCAAGGTATAATTTGCCTGCTTCTGCTTTTTCATCGGGTGTAAATACTGTAGAGTTTAGAGGAGCTAATTTAGCTGTTTCAGGAGGATTTATTAAAATTGTTTATGAGCGCAGTGATGTTTCTCCATCTGTGGTAAGAAAATATTTTCCGGGAGTTAATGGAGTTGTAAATCTCTATGATTCTGTTTCTTTTGGAAGCGCAGTAAACAATATGAGCATTGGCTTGCATTATAATAGCAATTATACTTTATATATGACTCTCGGAAATGTGAGTGTTTTTAACAGTAATTCAAGTGGAGAAACTTCAATTGTGATAAACAATGCAGAATTAACATCTATACTGAACTATGCAAAGTTAAGCAATTCCAGTGTGCCTGTTCGTATAGGAACAGAAGAACTTTTTCTTAATGGCAGTGAAGGCAATGCAGATGTAATTCTTATAACAGATGTTTCAGGCAGTATGGATTGGAGATTAGACAGCGATACCAGCGGTATAACAAGAGGATGCAATGACCCTTTGCTAAATGCATCATCAACAAAACGCATAAGTTTGGCAAAATGCCTTGACCTGCAATTTGTTTCAAAAATATTAGAGGGTAACGGGAATAGGGCTGGCTTAGTGTCTTTTTCCAGCAGTGCTTTGAATTCTGTGGGTTTGACAATTAACAAGAGTTTATTGAATAATACTATTATGAATTATTTTCCTTCAGGTGGAACTTGTGTTTCTTGTGCTATTAATAAAGCTTATGAGCTCTTGCAGTCAGGAAGTTCAAGTTCAAGGAAGAAATTTATTGTGACAATGACAGATGGGGTGGCGAATATCAGAAGCACTGGATTAAGCTGTGCAAATCTTTATGCTGCTGGAAATAGTGCAGGATTAGTGCTTGCTGGCGGACCTGAACATTTATTGCAGAGAACTTCAGAAGGTATTTGGCCTGCTCTTGCTTCTCCGACCAGCATAGCTGTGCGGGATATTGATGCACTATCACCTGTACTTGCATTTGGAGTAGGAGACAGCGGGAAAATTATTCAATGGAATGGAAGTTCTTGGAATAATGCAGTTTCTCCTGTTAGTGAGACACTTTATGGAGTAGATATTTTCAATACTACTTTTGCAATGGCAGTTGGAGCTAATGGGCGTGTTTTAAAATGGGACGGAATTTCCTGGAGCGCTTTGCCGAGCATAAATAATGCACTTACTTTATATGGTGTAAGCATTTGGAATGATACAAGGATTTTTGCTGCAGGAGTGCGGAGCAACAGAGGACGTGTTTATAAGACTTTAAATTTAGGCACATCTTGGACAGAAGATTATACTGGCGGAAGTTCTACAACATTAGATGCAATTTTATTAGTTAGTGGAACAAATGGTTTTGCTGTTGGGGATAATGGACTTATATTACAATGGAATGGCGCGAGTTGGAGCAGTATGAGTTCACCAACAAATCATCACCTTTTCGCTCTCGCTGCCTTTTCACCGGCACAAGTTACTGCAGTAGGCGGAGATGCTGGTTCAAGCAGGATAATTCAGTACTCTGGAACAAGCTGGGTATCAGCATTTAGCGATGATGATGCAGGAACTTTGGAAGATGTGGTTGTTTTAAGTACCGGAGATATTTATGCAGTTGGAACAGGTGCTATAGTAGTGGAGTTTAACAGCGGGCAATGGAAGAGAAATTTTTTAGTACCTCCTGCTTATGAAGGCAATAGCACAACTGGTATTTTCTGTTCTGATTCAGATACCTGCTCTGCACAGACATCTTACGCTTCACTTAATGCTAACTACAGCGCATGCAGGGTAAGAAAAGATTTGGGAGCTAAAGTATACTCAATTGGATTCGGACCAGTAGCAAC
>CAYIDE010000027.1:0-10255 GCA_964362065.1 Candidatus Woesearchaeota archaeon
GCTGTGAAGGAGTTCTGCTCCTTCCATTTAAGCGCAAGAACTCCCTCATTACAGCTATTGCTCCTGAAACATGAGGAGTAGACATACTCGTCCCAGATTTTGTGCAGTACCCAGAGGCAGAATCGCTTGTTATACAGGTAGAGTTTATTGAAAAACCTGGAGCGACAAGTAAAAGCAGAGAGTTGCGATTGTAATCAAAAGTTGCATCATCTTTTCTGATACTGCCTACTCTAGTTGCATTCTCAACACAGGCAGGAGACGCTATTTGCGTTGTAGAGCCATCATTTCCTGTAGCAGTTACTACACTTATATTGCTGCCCACTGCATTATTGATAGAAGCAGCGAGCGGATCACTATTGCAATAATCGCTGTACAGGCCAGAACCAAAGCTCATACTGATAACTGAAATATTATACACAGTAGAATTTCCCCTGCACCAATTTATACCAGCAATAATGTTAGAGTCAGAACAACTTCCTGCCGAATTGCAAACCTTAATTGCAAAAAGACGCGCTCCTGGAGCAACTCCATTAATACTGCCATTAGCTCCTGCAATCCCTGCAACATGAGTTCCGTGTCCATGGTCATCTATCGGGTCAGCATCACTATTAACAAAATCATAACCTCCCCAGACTTTACATCCTGAGCTGATAGTATTATTGCCATAGCATTCACCTAAGCTCTGGGCAGAATAATTTATGCCTGTATCCAGAATGCAGATTCCTTCATTAATACCAGTAAGATTTAGCCCTTGAAACTGCAATGGATAAGTGGTTGTTCCATTAACCAATGGAACTGAATCTTGGAGGAAAATATTTCTTACTCCAACTAAAGAAACAGAGCTAATAGAAGGATAATTTGATAAGATGGCTAAGTCTTCTTTGCTTATATTCACAGCAATAACATTTCCAAAGTCATATCTCACTTTATTATTCAATGATTTTAAAATTTCTTTTTTTTCTTTCTCTGCTATAATGCTTTTAGAGCTAGCTATGTGCAGGCCTTTTTGCTCCTCAAGGTCAGCAAAAGATATGAATACTTCTACATATTCATGATTAACTAATTCCTCTGCGACTTTGCTGTTTATTTTCTGGTCTTTTTCTTTTCCTTGTGCATAAAAAAGAAAACCTATACAAAGTATAATTCCCAATAATATAAATAAAGCTCGTGCAGAAATAAACTTTCCAGGCATTTTTATTTTACCTTCCTAAGCTGGAGAATTCTATGAATCAGGATAGATGCAATAATTACAAAACAAACTATAATAAAAGCAGCGAAATAGTTATTAGGATTAAGATTATCTAAAAATGCGAATCCAGTAATAACTTTCTTCCCTTCATATACAAAAAACTCTTCAACAAGCGGCTTCTCTGCCCCTTTTTCCAGTACAGCAATTTTAAGCAAACCTTTTTTTGCATTGCTGATATCAAGAATGATTTGCTGTTCCTCTTTTAGTGATGCTGTTTCTTCCTTTTCTGAAATTTTTTTATCTTCAGCATCATAGATTAAAAAGAAAATTATGGGTGAAGTAATGCCCTTGCTTTCTGCTTTATATGAAACAGAAATCTCTTTATTTGAGAGCTGTAAAATTTTAGAAAGAGTTACCTGCACAGATGGGGCAGTGATTCGCACTGATAAAGGCGCTCTTACACTGATTTCAAGGCATTCAAGAGCAACTTCAGGTATTTCATTAGTTTGTGCATTCGATGGTATTTTCAGAGTAAAAGGAAATTCAGTAATTTCTCCGCTGTTTATATTATTAACTGTATCAGAAATTACCCAAGTTTCATAATTTGCTTTTCCAGTAAGCTTGCACTTATTTAGAAATGCAGTTCCATTATTTTTTACTTCAAGAATAAGGGTTTTTTCTTCTCCCGGAGAAACAATTATGTCTCCAACATCGCTAAACTCAACTGATGCAACACTTGAAATATTCTTCTTTGGCGTAATACCTGCTCCTCCGCTTCCCCCTCCACTCCCGCTGCTTCCCCCGCCTCCTCCGCCACTTCCTCCACCTCCTCCACCAGAAGGCAAAATAATACTAAAGTTAGAATTCACTATTTTAATATTTCCCACGCTGTCATTCGCACTCAACCATAGCACATAATCTCCAACTGAAGATACACTGAAAATAGTATTTGCACAGCCAGAAATAAATGTAGAGGCAATTTCCACTGATGCTCCTTTGGTCACATTATAACTGCAGGTGCTTAAGTTATTATTGTCATTAGCTGTATATTGCAGGGTAATGCCTGTCTGGCTTGTATAACTTCCAACAGGGCTTGCTATAGTTAAGGAAGGAGCAGTTGTATCAACAGAAAAAGTTTTGTTTCCATCAAAAGTGGAATAGCCAAGCATGTCAATACACCATACATTCCAAATGTAAGCACCATCATTCAGATTCAAGGAAAACTTCTGGTCAAATAATTGCCTTGCAGTTGTCTGATTACTTGAAAATGTTCCGTTGAAATTTCCCCAAAGCTCACAGTAGTCTAAGCTATCAGGGTCACTCGCTGTATAATTAAATTGCACACTTCCAGAATTCAATATTATATCAATAGGTGAATGAAGTGTAATGCTCGGAGCTCCTATAGTAATAGAGAAATTCTTTGATGATGTTCCTAAATTGCCTGCACTATCATTAGAATAAATTCGTAAAATATGACCTCCTTCAGATGTGTTAAATGTAGTACTTGCACAGCCAAGTATGCTAATATTCGCTCCAGAATCAATATGATACCAGCAGCTCTGCAGATTTGCATCACTTACGCTGTAATTTAGAGAAAGACTTGTATTATACCCAAATGTCCCGTCTGGAGAGATTAAACTAATAGAAGGAGATATAGTGTCTATAGTTGTTCTTCTTGTCTCTGTGATATTATAATTACCAAGAATGTCAGAAGCGCTTGCGTTGAAGAAATAAATGCCATCAGAAAGACCTGAGAAATTAGCAAAATAAGAGGAATTGCTAGAAGAAGTAGAATTAATAATATTGCTTGAATTAAAGAGTCTTAGAGTTATATTGGCAAAATTAGTATCAGAGGCACTAGCATTAATAATGATGAAGTTCCTTGTTAAATAAGAATTATTAGTTTCTGTTGGCTCAGAAAATGTTATTCCAGGGATTAGTGAGTCAACAAAGAATGTGAGATTACTTTGATTAACAGCTCCAAGAGTGTCATTAGCATACATCGTCAAGTTATGGTTTCCTTGAGAGGCATTGAAAGTAATATTTAAGCAGTTTACGATACTGATATTCTGTCCATTATCAAGTTTATACCAACAAGTATTGAGATTATTTTCATTATCTATTATACTGAAGTTTAAAGGTATGGATGTATTAATCACGAAATTTTCTCCAGGTCCAGGGCTTGCAATGCTTATAGAAGGAGCAGTATTGATAAATTCATAATACAAGCTTATATTTTTTAATACGGGAGTAAGTCCCTCATCTAGAGAAGAAAAATTTGCAATATATTGAAAATACTGCCCTGTGATATTTATTAAAGAGGAATTTATATAATAGCTTTCTGTTCCATTTGGTCCCGCAAAGGTCCCGTCTGTGCAAGCAGGTAGACTGCAGTTTCTTGCCTGAAATGCAAGTATTGTGCTTACTGATAAAACAGCCAAACCCTTAATGTTGCTGCTGGAGCTTACTCCATTGATATCTCCTCTTTCTGTCCAGCTTATTCCTCCATTTGAAGATGCAAAAACTCTTCCATTCGCATCAGCAATATAGATATTTCCTGCAGAATCTCCTGTAATTTTTGAGCCATCATTAATATAAGAAGTAAAACTGCTATTAACTATAATCCAGCTTACACCTTGATTTATTGATTTGTAAATTGCTTTATTAAATAATATATATAAATTTCCTGCGCTGTCAATAGTCATATCATCAGTTCCAGATCCGCCTCCATAACTATTATTTTGCTGAGACCAGCTTTGTCCCGCATTTTCTGATTTCCATACCTCTCCGTCTCCATCAACTGAAAAGAGAGCATTGCTTGAATTTATTGCAATTCCTTTAGGCGCAGCGCTGTCTGGATTAATATCTCCTACACTGCTCCAAGATATTCCTCTATTTGCTGACTTCCATACTTCTCCATTGCCTCTCAAGACATAAAGAGTATTGTTGCTGTCAGAGGCGCCGATTTCAATACTGCTTCCAGTAAAGCTGTCATTTACAGAACTCCAATTTTTTCCGAGATTTGAAGACTTATAAATTATTTTATTAGTCCCAGAGAATATGATATATAAGAATGAATCATCAGAAAAAAGATGATTTGTATTTGTCCCCCCTCCTCCATAATCTCCTGTTTGTGTAGTCCAATTATAAGTATTATTTCTAGAAACATAAACTCCGGCAGAGGCATCAATACTAAATATATATTCTGGCCTTGGAGAATCAAAAGAAAAGTTTATGCTTAATGTTCTTGAATTGGTTGCTGCATTAAATATTCTGCTGATAAACTGTCCGCTAGTATTAATTCCATTTAAAACTACTGCACTCCCGTTATAAGTTGTGTTATAATAAGAGCCTTCATTAAAATTACTGCTATTATAGTCCTGAAAGACCAAGGCATACACTTGTGAAGAATAGATAAATAGAAATGAAAGAACAAAAAATACTCCTAAAAAGCTGTTTTTATTATTTTGTAAATATTCTTTTTTCATTTAATCATCACCATTTCTCCTTTTAAGTTCTTTTAACATGATTTTCTCCACTACTCCTGAAAGCATGAGAGCATTGTCTTCACAATACTTCCGAAATTCATCATACACACTATCCTCTATACTAAGTGTTACTTTCTTTTTTCCACTATACTCTAATTCTCTAACCTCTATTATCGGCTTGGGAAATTCAATATCATTTATAAGACAAACAATTTCATCTACTTTATTAATATCATGTTTATGCAAAATGAAATTGGAAGAAACTGTTTCTAATTCAACCCTAATCTCCTTACCATCTTTTAACATAATAAAATCTGGAAATCTTGAGATATCACTTCGTATAATTCTATCATATACCAGTTTTTTATAATTTTCTATGAACCAATCTGAAAACTGTTTTTCATTCTTAATCACCTTTTTCATTTTATCCTCCAGAGATTCATCTTTCCTATCTTAAATCCTTCAATTTTATGCTCAATTTGCAACATAAGACAAGTTCTATCTATAGTGTGCCATGCTTTATCTAATTTCGCTGCTAAATCAGAAGTAGAAAAAGGATTTTCTGATTTTTTAAGTAGATCTATAATTTCTTCCTTTAACTTCTCTTTTTTGCGAACAACAGTATTACTAAAAGCACTGTTAACCATACAAACAACAGTACCAATGGCTATTTAAATTTTTCTTATAAAAAATCCTGATGTTTTATTTCGAGATAAAAAGATGCAGAAACATTTATATACAATTTTACCTTCACAATCTCATGCATAAGAAAAAGATGGTGCTTTGGATTGTATTGCTTGCAAGCGTGCTTTCCTTTGTATCTTCACAAGAGATTATCTTAGATATTAAGACAGATAAGCAGATATATTTGCCTGGTGAAAATGTGACATTTACAGTCATACTTTTTGATGGTTCAAATCCTGTCAAGGAAAGCATTGCCCTTATTTTTGCTGATGTTGCGCAAAGAAAGATTAGCGAACAAACTGCAGTATCTAACGAACCCAGCACTTTCCTTATTTCCAATGAAGCACCGAGTGGATATTGGAGTATCACTGCTAAATATAAAGAAAAAGAAGTCAAACGCTTTTTTTCAGTTGGTGAGCGGGAAGAGGTAGAATTTCGTATTGTAGGAGATAAGCTCATTATTAAAAATGCAGGAAACACGCCTTATACAAAAACCATTCAGATCCTTATCGGAGATAAAGTTATCACTCAAAAGCAAAATATTAGAGTAGGCGAACAAAAAGAAATTCGTCTTATAGCTCCAGAAGGAAATTACAATATACAGGTATCTGACGGCACTCAAACAATAACGCAGAGCAATGTTTTCCTGTCTGGCACAGGAAAAGTCATCGGTGCATTAGATGAGGAAATCGTAAATAATCCTCCATCAGTAATTGGTGGAGCACGTGACCCTGATGAAGAAGACCGCTTTGTATTCTCCCGCCAATTTTCTGCCTCATTTATCTTTATCGGAGCAGTCGCAGTCCTAGGCATCCTACTCTTTTTTGAAAGGATTATGCGAAGGAAAGCCAACGCGCATATTCAAAGGAATATTGGGAAGATTGTTGCGCAGCATAAGTAAAAAAGAAGCATTCTGTTATGTCCATAATCAAACTTAACATACCTTACAATATCATTATCAGATGAATCCTTATTAATTATAGAAATAATTATTTTGATTTAATATGATTGTAGTTGGCTAATCTGTTATCTATGTATTCTATTCCTCAAAAACTCTTTGATAATTCTTCCAAACCATAGCACGGACATCATCTAATGGTAAACCTTTAATAATAGCAAGCATATTATAGCTTTCAATTACATTAGATGGCTCATTATCTTTTAATTTATCAGGGTGTAAGTAAGGAGAATCAGTTTCACAAAATAACTGTGCCAGAGGAACTTCTTTTGCTAATGATTGAAACTGCTGGCTATACTTTACATTTGTAGGCACGGTCAAATACCATCCATGAGAAATAATTTTTTTTATCAGATTAAATTTTCCTGAAAAGCAGTGCATAATAACTTTCTTTGCTCGCATTTCCTCTAAAATACTTATGCTCTCTTCTTCTGCCTTTCTAGAATGAACAATAATAGGTTTGCCCATTTCTTTAGAAAGAGCAATCATTTTTTTAAAAATATCTTTCTGCCTCTCGTGCTGGAATTCATCTTCTTTAAAATCTATGCCCACTTCTCCTATTGCAAGAATTAAGTTTTTTTTTCTCTTGATAAATTCTATTTCAGCCTCTATTTCAGGATCGCTCATCTTTAAGGCATCAATTGGATAAAGCCCAAGAGCAGGCTTCACTACATTGCTCTCCAGAGAATATCTAAGCGACTTTCTATTGGAATCTGGATTTATACCCTGATTAATTATTATTCCAACACCTCGCTCTTCAGCCCTCTTAATAATCTCATCTCTATTTTCGCAGATGTCAAGATGGCAATGTATATCAATATAAGGGCTCTCTTTCATGCAGATATCAAAATAATGAAGTATTAATACTTTGCTTCAAAATGATAATTTTATTTCTTAACCCCACTAAATAGAAATATTTATAAATATGAGGGGTTATAAGATATTATGTATTTTAAGAATAGGAGGATTAATGGCAAATTTTATAAATATGCTGTAAAGACAGTCAGAACCATTGATAGAAAAGCCAGACATCTCGAAATAATTTATAAGAAACAGGGTAAAGATGAGTTGAATAAAGTGTTTGATGAAAAAGAGAAAAAGGAAAATTTTAAAATAATGGTCTCTAATTTCAAGACAAATCATATATTTACAAAAGAAGAGTTTAGGAAAATTGAAGATATTAGAGTTAATTATAAGCACATAATAAAAAGATTGTCAAAAACAAGTTTAAAAGACTTATTTGATAGATTTACTGCTAACTTTACTTATGAGAGCAATGCTTTAGAGGGGAACTCTCTTACATTAAAAGATGTGACAATTGTGATGTTTGAGAATTTTTCTATAAAAGGCAAGGATTTAAGGGAGATATATGAAACTAGGAACTCAAGAAAAGTGGTAGATATGATAATACGCAATAGGTTTGATGTTTCACATGAAAGCATTTTAAAAATGCACAAGATGCTTGTTAAAGATATTAAAATTCAAATTGGTTATAAGAGTGTTCCAAATTTTATTTTAGGAAGAGAGTTAGAAACAGCCCCTCCAGAAAATGTGTTGGAAGAAATGGACAGATTGATTAAGTGGTATCATGAAAATAAAGAGAAGCTTCATCCTGTTGAATTGGCTGCTTTGTTTCATGGAAAATTTGAGCAAATTCACCCCTTTGAAGATGGCAATGGTAGAGTAGGAAGATTTTTAATAAATGTTATTCTTGTAAATCATAAATTTCATCCTTTAATAATAAGAAAATCACAAAGGATTTCTTATTTGAAGGCATTAGAGAATTTTGATAATAAGCATAGTGATAGTTTAAGAAGATTTATATTAGAGAGATTTAAAGAAACGTATAAGAAATTATTTGAAATTTACGTGAGGTATGTTTAGCCTTGACGATTAAGCGTAAAGATTATTTTTTCTTGCGAATTCGATATATCAATTATATTCAAGGACATTAAAAACTGAACATTTTTGTCCTTGAATGTTAGCGGAAGACAGAAATATCTGAACATAATTTGTTCTGTCTTCCGCTATAGTTTAAACATATTCAAAAATATCGAATCTGAACAGCATCTAATCGCGTTTAAACAAAATTGTCAGTAATAGCATGCAAGAAATTGCCTGCCCCATCCTTTTTATCAATCTTATAATTTTCAGCGCTTACTGACACGGCGATGCAAATATTGACTCTCTCTTCACACAGAGATCAAGATGGCAGTGAACATCAATATAAGGAATATCCATAATGATATATTTGAAATTGAGTATTAATATCTTACTCAAGTAAATCACAAGAGCATTATAGAATTTTGAGATATATTTCGTCCTCTTTTTTATAATTTTTTGCTTCAAATAGATATAAGGCCATCATCAAAATTCTTTTTCTAAACAAGTATGTATCGGCCCATTGGGCATAGCCAAACCATCCTCGCAGTTGAGCTATAAACTGCACTTCGTTTATCGTATCTTCACTATAGGATTGAAGGTATTTCTCAAATTTTTTTAGGAAATAGGTTCTATTTCTCTTCCTTAGAAGTTTATGATGATAAAATATTCTATACCCTAAAAAGGTAATTCCTTTTTGCAAAGGTATAATACTTGACTTGTCTTTATGTAAATTCAGTTTAATGTCTTTTAAAAATTCAGTGATTTTTCTCTGGAAATATTCTAATCTTTTTCTGCCCCTATGCAGAATAACGAAGTCATCTACATATCGTATATAATATTTTGCTTTCAATTCATGTTTTACAAAATAATCCAGTGCATTCAAATATACATTAGCAAAAAATTGAGAAGTAAAGTTGCCTAAAGGCATGCCTTTCCCGGCAGTAGCAGCATTAAAATTATGAAGTATCTTTCTATTTAGCCAGATAATTTTTCCGTCATTGACTTTCTTTTTTATGAGATTAATTAACACTTCATGGTCAACAGTATCAAAATAGTGTGCAATATCTGCTTTAAGCACATATCCTTCAACTTCATTAGATCTATCAAATAATTCGCTTGTTCTGATTAACCGACCGCTGCGTGAAACTTTTCTTTTAAATTGATCAAATCTCTTTATAGCAGAATGAATTCCCTTGCCTTTTCTGCTTGCATAAGAGTCAAAGATAAATATCTTCTCAAAAATAGGCTCTAAGACATTCACAAGCATATGGTGCACTATTCTATCTCTAAAAGCAGAAGCATGAATAGTTCTTGTTTTGGGATCCCTTACAATAAAGCGCTTCAGTGGCAGCGGAGTGTAAGTCATTTCAATCAGTTCTTTTTGCAGTGCTTCTAAGTTTTCCTTTGTGTTTTTATCAAATTCAATAACTGCCAGCTTTTTTGATTTTCCTCTTCTTGCTTTTTTATATGCTGAAATTAAATTATCATAACTACATAGCTTAGCGTATAGACTTTTATGTGTCTTCATGATGATTTCGCCCTAGAGGACAGGTTATTCCGAGCGACGAATTCGCATAAGACGGATTCCTATTGCAATTCAAGTTAGCCCTGTCCGAATTCGCGTTGAACCTCGCGACAAGTGTAGCACAATCATTAAGTGTCACCGCAACTTTAGGTTTCACTCTAAACTTCCCCAAGGTTTTTCATCACTACTAGCTATTATTGCTGTATTTCACGGCTCTTGTACAAGAGCACTATGAATGTGCATGTAGCCTGTGAGTGTTTATTGAAGGTATTCCTTTAAGGAACTGTTAATAAACCCTCTAGGGCAATCTCTACTTCGTGATTCTTCTTTTAATATATTATGGCATCCAAATAGATATTTATGTTACTACTATTAAATAATATTAATAGAAACATTTAAATACTCCGCTTTCTGCAGAAAAATGACCGAAAACACATAAACCACATACAATGAAAGAAAAATTAGATAATCTAAATAGAAGCAGACCATTAGTCCCTGTAAATCCAAATGACTTAGATGACTTAGAA
>CAYIDE010000028.1:0-10219 GCA_964362065.1 Candidatus Woesearchaeota archaeon
AGTTCTGCTGTTTGGTTTAAGTCTGGGGAAAATTCTTCAGGAGGAGAAAATTTTATATCAGAGATCTGATTATTTTTTTTCTTTATGATTGAAGAGGCAGTAATATCATTTTCTATTCTATTATCAAGCTTTTTAATTTGAATTTTTTGAGCTTGATCTGGAAGAGAGAATTCCAAAAGACCAGATTTTTTTCTTGTAATTGTTTTTTTCCAAATTACAGGTTTTCCGATTTCTGCCTGCTGCTGGACAACAAATTCTTCAAATATTTTTTCTTTAGTATCAGGAGGGATAGGTTCTGGCTCTTGAAGATAAGGGGCAGGTGTGAGAATAGAGTATGTGATATTATCCAAGTAAAAAGTAGAGTTGAGAAGCTCTATACGTATGAAATAAGAAGGGCTTGAAAGATTGTTTGTTTCAAGTGAGCAAGTAGATTCACAGATTTCATCAAATATAGTTATGTTTGGTTGTTGAATACTATCAAATAGCAGAAATTCCTCTAGAAAGATAGTTGCAGAACCAGTTCCCTGCATTGTTCCAGAAAGCTTTACTGATGCAAGCTGTCCGCTCTGCTTTGGAGCCCATAAATATTCAGTTGATGATGTGAAAGTGATATTAATTATATCAGCATGCGCTTCTATTATAGATTCAGGAGGAGCAAGACTTACTTTTTTTTGAGTAATATACCAGATTCCTAAGATAAGGAGAGCAAGTATCCCAATTATGCAGAATGAGGCAGAGAAGAGCTTTATTTTTTCTTTTCTTGCATTTTTTTTATATGTTAGGATTTTTTCTTCACATAGCGCAATATATTGGTTGTAATACTTTAGCCATTCTTCTATGGTTTTTTCATCATATTTTTTTGATAAGGTTCGCTGATATTCTTGATAGGATATTTTCCTGTCTAAATACTGCTCCTGCAGATCTTGCAGAGCAGATAAGAGTTTTTGCTGTTCAGCTTTGCATTGCTCTATTTTTTGATAAAGTATATCGCAAGCTTCCTGCCTCTTTTTCCTCTTTTCCATTACTTATTTATAAGTAAAATATACTTATAAATGTTGAGTTTTTATGATTTTAAAGCTTAAAAGTACTTATATTTAATGATTAATTACCTATTTTTGTGTATAATGGGAAAAGGGATTTTTCGTAGAATAGGAAAGAGATACTTTTTGATTTGAATTTCTTAGGAATAGTTTAAAAATATCCTTATACTCAGGAGTGGATGACTAAAAAGATAGAGAATGAAAAAGACGATTCGCTTACAATTGATGAACTTGCGACCTTTTGCAAGCGCAAGGGCTTTGCTTACCCATCTGCAGAAATTTATGGCGGACTAGCTGGATTCTGGGATTACGGGCATTTAGGCACTTTACTTAAAAGGAATTTTGAAAATGTCTGGAGACATTATTTTTTGGGCTTAAATGATAATTTTTTTGAAATAGAAGCATCCGAGATAATGCCCGAAAAAGTATTTGCTGCAAGCGGGCATCTAAAGAATTTTGCAGATATTGCTGTAAAATGCAAAGATGGGCACATAGAAAAAGCGGAAAATTTGCTAGAACAAAATTTAGGAAAGAGAAGTGATGGATTAGGTGCCGAAGAGGTTTTAAAGATTATTAAGGAAAAAAAGATAGTTTGTCCAAAGTGCAAGGGTTCTATTGATTATGTCGGAGCAGTTAATATGATGTTTCCGATTGAATTAGGGGTTGGAACTAAAACTCGCGCTTTTCTGAGACCTGAGACTGCACAAAGTCCCTATGTTAATTTTAAGACGCAGTTTGAAATTACCAGAAGTAAATTACCTCTTGGATTGGCTCTTATTGGTAGGGCGTATAGGAATGAACTTTCTCCTAGAAATATGCTTCTGAGGCAAAGAGCATTTACTCAGGCTGAACTTCAAATATTTTTTAATCCTAAAAATATTGATGAGCACCCTGATTTTGAAAATATTAAAAATTATAAATTGAAGGTAATTCAGTGTAATAAGAGGAAAGAGGGCATTAAAAATATCTCATGTTCTGAACTTTCAAAAAGGATTCCAAAGTTTTATGTTTATTATATGGCTAAAGTGCAAAAGTTTTATCTTGAGGTATTACATTTTCCAGAAGATAAATTTAGGTTTTTCGAACTAGATGAAAAGGAGAGAGCTTTTTATAATAAATTTCATTTCGATATGGAGGCAGATATTGGATCTCTAGGTTGGATAGAAATTGGAGGAGTTCATTATAGAACTGACCACGATCTTGGCGGACATCAAGAAGTTTTAAAACAGAATCTTGCGATATATGATGAAGAAAGCAAAGAAAAATTTATTCCTCATGTTTTAGAGCTTAGTTTTGGAGTTGACAGAAATTTCCAAACTTTGATTACATTTGCTTATAAATATGATAAGAAAAGAGAGAACATTGTCTTAGAGCTTCATCCTTCTTTGGCACCTATTAAAGCAGCAATATTTCCAATTGTTAAAGGGGATAAGTATGAAAATATTTCCAAAGATATTGTCATCAAATTGAAAGAAGATATGAATGTTATTTATGATATTGGAGGAAGTATTGGGAAGAGATATTCGCGAGCTGATGAGATTGGAGTTCCTGTCTGTATAACTGTTGATGAAGAAACTGTTAAAGATAAAAGCGTTACTTTGCGTGACAGGGATACAACTGAACAGATTAGAGCTGCAATTATAGAGCTTCCTGAAATTGTTAGTAAGATTGTTAGAGGGGAAAAATTACTTTCTTTGGGAAAAAAAGTTAAGACGAGAGTGAAATAGGAAGATTTATATATATCATATATATTTTATATATAGACTAAGTAAAATGATACAAGCAATGATTAAAATTCCAGAAGAGGCGAATCATGTTTTAAGTATAGTGAAAGCCAGATATAATTTGAGGACAAAAAGCGAAGCAATTGCAAAAATAGTGATTGAATTCGGAGAAAATATTTTAGAACCAGAGTTAAGACCTGAATATTTAGAAAAGCTTAAAAAAATAGAAGGAGAAGGTTATGGCGAAACCTTTAGTTCTATCGAAAAATTAAGAAAAAAGATTGAAAAGAAATGAAATGCCAAGACAATATAAAACAAGCAAAGAGTTTGATAGAATTCTCGCCAAACTTCAAAAAAAAGATAAGCAACTTTATGAAAATCTTTTTAATAAAATGAACGAAGTTTTAAATAGTACAGATATCGAACATTACAAGAATTTAAGATATAGTATGAAAAACTTTAAACGGGTTCATATAGGACATTTTGTTCTTGTATTCAAGTTTGACAAAATGAACAATCTTATCTACTTTTCAGACTTCGACCATCACGATAAAATTTACAAGAATTAAAACTATCTTTTAGCGCGAGGGATATTTATGAAAATTTTTATAGAAAGTTTAAAGCACTCAGTGCAGAGCTAACTATGAAATTACGAGATGCATTATCTTTAGCTATGAAGACTTTTATAGATGAGCATAAGAATAGAGTTGTAAAAAATTCCCGAGGTTTGTTAGATTTAAAAGGAATAATCAAAACCAAAAAAAGAGTAGTTTTTAGTGAGGAAATAGATAACGGATTATACACAAAATGATTTTTCTTGGTAGCAGTTTTGTTATTGCCTTAGAGGTTGATGAAGGCATTTTTGAATAAGCTTGAAATATTTTTGTTAAACAGACTAAAAGAGAGTTTTATTGACTGCAGTATTTTAGCTCTTATGAAAAAAAGAGGTATTAGTATTATTGCAAGCTTTGATGCAGATTTTAAAGACTTAAAAAACATAAAAGTCCTTAGTTAATTTGCTCTTTGTTTTTCTAAAAGATCCTTGATTTGAGACTGATGCCCTGCTTTTAAAGATTCAAGTTGATTTTTCTGGAATTCTTCTAAAGGAATATATTTAGAAGAATTTGTGTCTGAAAGAGTGAAGTAATTTGTTCCTTTAGGACTTTCAATAACAAGGGTGTTTTGGTTTGTTGGGCTATAAATTGCTTGAGGAGAAGAGTCATGACTGCCGAGCTTGTATGATGGAAGAGAGATAAGAGAAGCTGATAGGGCTGAACCTATAGCAAGCTTTGACATTTTTTTAGCTATAGGAAGGGTTTTTTCTGTAAGATATCCAGTATATATTCCTATAAGTGCACCACCAACAACACCACCAACAACACTGCC
Source organism: Candidatus Woesearchaeota archaeon (assembly GCA_964362065.1). Lineage (GTDB taxonomy): Archaea > Nanobdellota > Nanobdellia > Pacearchaeales > GW2011-AR1 > VGKP01. Next base: position 4,151 of record CAYIDE010000028.1, read on the forward strand.
TAAAAATTCAGGGGAGGTGAAACCGTAATGAGCGCCAACTAAAGTAAGACCTGTTCCTAATAATGTTCCAACTGATAGAGAAGCTGTTTTTTTCAAGCTTTGAGGGTTCTTCTATTCTTTCTTGAGATTGTGTGTTTTCCATGCTCTTATGCATGGAAGAGGGTATTTAATCTTTCTATTGTTACTACTTTATAGTTTTTTATTTATGCGAGGAGATTTAAAAACCATGTTATCTTTTTTTGTTTATGTCTTTGATATGGCTTTATACAATTGCAAGTGTTCTATTAGTGAGCGCAGTTGCATTTATAGGAATATTAACTCTCTCACTGCGAGCAGAAAAACTTAAGAAAATTCTAATATATTTAATTAGTTTTTCTGCGGGGGCTTTGTTAGGAGATGTGTTTCTGCATTTGCTCCCTGAAATGATTGTAGAACAAGAATTTGGAATTAGGTCGTCATTTTCAATATTGGGAGGTATTTTACTTTTCTTTGTTTTAGAAAAAGTGATTCATTGGCAGCACTGCCACATGCCATTAGACAGAAAGCATGTACATCCTTTTGCGTATACCAATTTAGTAGGAGATGGATTGCACAATTTTATTGATGGGTTAATAATTGGGGCGAGTTATTTAGTAAGCATTCCTGTGGGTATTGCAACTACTATTGCAGTAGTTCTGCATGAAATTCCGCAGGAGATTGGAGATTTTGGAGTTTTGCTTCATGCTGGATTTTCTAAGAGCAAAGCACTGTGGATGAATTTTCTTACAGCTTTAGGTGCGGTGTTAGGTGCAATTATAGCTTTGGTATTGAGCGGTTATGCTGAAGGTTTGACAAAAGTACTAATACCTCTTGCTGCAGGAGGATTTGTGTATATTGCAGGGAGCGATTTGATTCCTGAATTGCACAAAGACGCGAGCAACGGACTTCGCTCATTTGTGCAAGTGATTATGTTTTTACTCGGTATCGGTTTGATGGCTGTTTTGCTTTTATTGGAATAATACTAATCAGACAGTTTTTCTTTTAAATAATTTGCAGCATTTCTAACAACTTGCTTTGGATCTATAGTGTCAGGTCTCCAAATTCTCAGAGGTCTATGCAGGCCTGGGAAAAAGTTTTCTAGACCAGCATATAAAACACTTTCAGATGGGATAGCAGAAATTATTTTTTCTATTAGGTCTCTTGTACAGGATCCAATATCTCCTGTTCCAAACTGTTTTCTATTGTGTTCACATAAATGCAGATTGAAGGCTTTTCCCGATCTTAGGGTATTTGCAATAGCCTCAATGAAACATCCTTCTGCCTCTTGAGCATAGTGAACTGTATCAACATTTAAGCCTACAAAAGGATCATTTATTCTCTTGATAATATCTAATGCGGTTTTACCGGGCCTTAGAACGAGAATAGATTCATCATGATTTAATGGCTCAAAACTAAGCTTTACTTTTCTCTCTCTGGCATAAGGGACTAATTCTTCTTTGACAGTATCTACAAAGTATTTTTCCATATCCATCATTTCATCAGAAGTTGGAACATTTTCAGGAAAACTTTCATGAACTCCTTGTATTGGTCCTGCCAGTATGGCATAATCATTTCTTGAAAAATTAGAAGCATAATCAATTCCTCTCTTTACCAAATCTACTGCAATCCTTCTTTCTACTACTTGCAGTGAATATAGACTGGCGGCACCAGGCATATTAGGTATAAATCCTGTCACAATAACTCTCATATTATGATCATCTGCTATTCTCTTCATGGTGGCTGCAACAGGGGACTTTTCTTGATTTCCTGAAAGAGTAGGAAGTATGCTTAAAACCTCAATATATCTTTCCTCCCCTAGATCATCGGGAAAATTAAGTTTCCTTATTTCTGTAACGCTTTCTTCAAAGTTTACTCTATCGTTTGGGTTTGGAGCATACCATGACCAAGCAGTTGCTCCAAATCGAAGTCTTGAAAAATCTAGGTTCTTAGTAGATTTTGATGTTGGACTCATTTTATTTGACAAAATGAGGGAGCATATTTAAATAAATGTGCAATTGAATATACTTTTTCCTTACGAAAGATTCTCCTTTACTCATATATGCGAAACTTAAAGATGTTCTTTAGATGTGAGGCTGAACTATAGAGAAGAATTGATCCAGTGCTACTTTTTAAGACATAATTTTTTGCAAAAGGAAAAAGTTAAATAGGTATTAAGGTTATTGATTATATGCAAGGGTATGCTGTAGATGATTTTTACGGTGTAGTGCAGGAGGTGGTTGAAGGTTATTATCTTGAGGCAAGCTCTCGAGAGCAGCCAGAATCGCCTTCTATATTCTTTACAGGGCCGCTTTTCAGAGCTTTTCAGCAAGCAGGAATTTGTACGCAAGGCATGGTTTTTCATTGGGTATTATATGATGATGGAAGTTCTATTCTTTCAAAAGAGCACAAGGCACTTGCATCTGTTCCAAAGCGCGCAGATAGAAATGAAAGACTAGAAAAATACCTATCAGAATGATAAATTTATAATCTTCTAATTATGATTTTATTTGAGGGCCTGTGGTCTAATGGCATGATGCGCCCATGGCATGGGTGACGCCCGAGTTCGATTCTCGGCAGGTCCATCTATCACACTTGGAAATACTAGTGAACCCTTGACCCCAAAAAAGCAAATATTAGACCGGTTAAAGAAGTTATTACAGATAAGATTATTGAAGTATAAAAGTAGCTCTTTTGAATTTCTTTTTTTATCTTAATAATGAAAATAGTTTCAAAAATAACAAGAAATACAGTAATTATTAAGCTTCCAAGACCTAGAACCGCTCTAGTAGACAGGATCATACCCATTACTAAGATTATGAAACTAATAATTATTTCAAATGCCCATCTTTTCTTTCTTTCGCGAGACAAAGATAGTGAACTTAGTTGAAGATAGATGAACAAGATTATACTTGTAATTATTATTAAGAAAGCTATAGCTATGTCAGTTCCATTTGAAATCCCACCATAACTTGATCCATCTATTCCAATAATCCCGTAATTTCTTAATGAATATGTGAAAATAGTGATTATTGTCAAAATGATGGAAAATATTTTTATACCCTTTAATTTTTGATAGTCTATTGAATAGTATCCTATTAATAAGGCAGGCAAGAGAAGCAACAATTCATAGGAAATGCCCCAATTATTCTGCGTTATACTTCTTATTAAAGAGAAAATCAATATAAGTAAGATATATGAAACAACACCAATTAGAACGGGTTTCAACTTCATATATTAACAAGATGAAGTTCGCTATTAAAGGTTTTTATAGGAATGTTTAAATATTAGTTATACATGTATAACTAATGGAACAGATAAATGTAAAAGCAAAGAAATGGGGGAATTCAATAGGCATAGTTTTACCAAGATATATTGTCGAAAAGGAAGGAATAGGTGAGGGTACCGACTTAGTTGTAAGCGTAAAAAGCAAAAAAGTTACCACTGGTGGAGATTTGATGGAGCTTTCTAAGAAATTAGGAATATATAAGAAACTTAAAAATATAGACACTCAAAAAGCACTTAGAGAAATTGACAAGGTTTTTTGGCCTGAAGAATGAATTACTTTTTTGATACCTATGGAATTATTGAGTTAATAAAGGAGAATCATAATTATCAAAAATTTAAAGAGACTCCTATTATAACTTCAGCGTTGAATATTGCAGAGACTCACTTTTATTTTACTGAATTTTTTAATATTAACGAAGCAGATAAAATTCTCAATGAGTTAAATTTAAGTTTAGTTGAAGCTAGCAAGGAAATAGCTATTGAAGCATCTAAGTTTAGATTTAAGAATAAGAAATTGAGAATGTCTTATGCAGATTGTATGGGTTATAATTTGGCTCAGAAAAATAATCTAATTTTTGTTACTGGAGATGATGCATTTAAGGATTTTGAAGGGGTTGAGTTTATTAAATAAATATTTTTAATTTTTTACTGCAAGTAGAAATCCTTTTAAAGAAGCAGTTCTTTGATAGGGCATGGGAAAAGTGGTGGGAATAATTTCTATTAAGGGAGGGGTTGGGAAGACGACTTTAACAGCCTCACTTGGGGCTGAGCTTGCACAGAATTATGGTAAGAAAGTTCTTCTCGTAGATGCGAATTACTCTGCACCAAATTTAGGAATTCATTTAGATTTATTGACGCCTGAAAAAGGCATCTATGATCTCTTATCAGGAAAGGAGCATGCACGCAATACTATTCAGACTAAATATGGAGTTGATATTATAACTGGAAGCCAAAAATTCTCCTCTTCTGAAGCAAATGTATTAAAGCTGAAAGATAAAATTGCTTCGCTCAAAGAGGATTATGATTTTATAATTATTGATTCATCTCCGAGCTTGAATGAAGAAGTACTCTCGACCATGCTTGCTTCTGATAATTTATTTGTTGTTACAACACCAGATTATCCGACGTTAAGCTGCTCTATAAGGGCGGCCAAAGTCGCGCAAAATAGGGGAAAACCAATTTCAGGCATTATAGTTAATAAAATTAGGAATCCTGCTTATGAGCTTTCTTTGGAGCATATCGAGGAAGCTATAGGAATACCTGTTGTTGCAAGAATACCTGATGATCCTGTTAATGTCAAAGCTCTGTTTGCTAGGATCCCTACATCAGTTTATCATCCTTCATCAAATTTTGCTAAAGAAGTAAGAAAGTTAGGTGCTGCTCTTGCTCTTAGACCAGAACCAAGCAGCTTTTTAAGAAGAATGTTTTCAAAAAATATACGTAAAGAGGAAGTTAATCGTCAGCTATTGAAAGATTCTTTTTATAGCAGTATTTTTACTAACCAGAGCAAAAAAATGGTAGAGGCAGATAATCCAATTGATAGGATGCAGAGAGCAGCAGGAATTGCTAAGAAGTAATATTTTTAGTTTATATTAATTAGAATCTAAAGAGTTGAATTGAGGGTTTCTTCTATCTCTATTTGACAAAAACCATCACAACCATCTCCAATAATAATATTTCCATCATCGCATGCTTCTGGTCCATTTACAATGCTGTCTCCGCAAAATTCTGTGCTAACACATGACTCAAATCCACCGCAAGTTGAATTACATGCTTCTGTTCCTTTATACTCTTTTGTTGTTGTACAAGCTTGCGTGTCGCCTATTTCACATAGTTCAACTCCTTCGGCAATGATGCCATCATTACATTCAACTACACATTCTCCAATACCATCTCCATGTTCTAAGTGTAATTTAACTTCAGTAATCAATACATTTCTTGTAACTCTTTTTTCTTCGGAGGAAACATGGCAAACAGTAGCTTCGTCAGCACCAACAATCAAAAACGCCCACCAAGGTCTCCGAGTCTGAATAATTTCTCCTGTTTGGGTATCAATCAATGTTTCCAAATCTATTTCTGTATTAAAAATCCCTAGCAACTTTCCTGGCATGGTAGCTTTGGCTTTAAATACAGCCTCTAACTGCCCATCGACAACAGTTTCTGCAATTTCAAAAACAAAGCCATGTGTTGATTGAAGTTCATTCAAAGCTATCTGTAATGCTTCATCTGGTAAGACAATTATGTCTTGTTCGGCTCCTGTAGACAGCTTAGCCTTTAACTTTGTTTTATTATCTTCAAATTTTTCCTTTACAGCTAGTTTAGTAGTTACTTCTGCACCTTCTATTTCAATAGACTGCTTTACTACTTCTTTGCCATGTTCTATTTCAGTTTTTGTTTTGAAGGTAATTTCAATTCCATCCGGGGTTGTTATTTTTTTCTTAACTTCTGTTTCTTCCTCTCCGTCTTCAATTTCTATTTTAGTCACTATCTTAACTTCATTTCCATTCTCATCAGTATAAGTTCGTGTCTCCTTAGTCTCTATATTTCCATCCTTAATCTCGGTTTTATTTTTAATTGTAACTTCATTTCCATTCTCATCTATAATGGTAGTGGTTTCTTCGGTTTTTTCTTCATCAGTATCTCTGCCAGAACCAGAACTATCGTCACCGTTATCATCTCCATTACTATCTCTTGAGTTATCGCTGTTGTTGTTACTATTTCCGCTTCCAGAACTTCCACTATTGTAGATCGGAAGAGCACACGTCT
>CAYIDE010000029.1:0-9960 GCA_964362065.1 Candidatus Woesearchaeota archaeon
AGGATATACATAGTATATCCCATATTTAAATCTTCCGTCGATGCTTTATACTTACGACAGCCCTTACGCGGAAGAAGCGTGAAGGTGCAGGATTAGGCAAGGCTGAAAAAGTTCCATTGCCATTAGAGAGAGTTATATTTCCAATTGGCATGAATGAATCTGGCAGCATAGGAGTTGCTTGTACTTCAAGACTAACAGCATCATAGCAATAAAATAATGATTGCAGCGTCGCTTCTGTTGCATCACCACTTTGTTGAGCAGTAATGTTTGTGATTTTTGGCTTTTTTGTTATTATATAGCTCATGATGTTCGAACTCAATGCAACAGCCTGTCCATTTGTTATGCTATAACTATTTGCAAGCTGCGAATGAGCAGCATCTGTAAAAGTCATGAGTGCCCAATTCGTATCTAATAGATTATTAAATATGAGAATAGAAGAAGTAGGTGTAAAATTATTATACTGAATAAAGCCTCTAAATGAAATATTTTCATTTCCTGGGTTAATATAGTTCCTCAATACTGCAGTATTATTGTCTGTCCTTTGATAGGTGTTTATGCCAGCAGGTTGCGGAGGCGGAGCAAGAATATCTATACCAAAGTTATAGTTACGCGTTGCATTATTCTTTGCTCCAAACCTATTTTCTGCAGAGTATTGTACATTAGTATTGCTTGCTTCTACTCTGGCTGTTGCTTCCCATTCTTGAGCATTTAATTGGGAGCAAAGTGATGCACCAAGCACTAGCATAGCCAAAGGGCCTTTTTTTCTAAGTACCATATTTTCTTAAAGCATCATTTTGATATATAATGATTATGGTAGCTAAAGCTATATTGTGATGGCCCTAGGCAGAATCGAACTGCCGCTTCCTCCGTGTAAAGGAGATGTTCTACCACTAGACTATAAGGCCATATGCACATTGGACAAAAGCAGTTTTTAAAACTTCTCACATAGGAATATTTTTAAATAAACCCAGATAAGAAATATCATGAGAATCAGAGATTTTGCCAGTACCTTAAACCACTATTTTGCAGAAAATGAGAGACATCTACTAAAACCAGTAAGTACTAAAGAAGAATGGCTTGATAATTTTCTCTGGGCAGCTAATCAGGCAAAAACCTACTCCAATCAAAAGCGCCACAGGGAACTGGAAGAATATAGTAGAACAATCTCTAATGATACTGAACCATATTTATCATTCTCTCAAGAAGATTTAGGTGTTTTTCTGCAAAAAAGAGAACATGCCATAGAAGAATTATCCTCTCTTCTCCTTATAGAAAAATTACTCACCACACCCCCTGCAGATATAACTGATAGTGCAGAACGTGAAAAGGTTAGAGCAGCTCAAAAAAAATTTCTGGCACGAGATACTCCTCAAATTTATAGCTCATTTATTCCCTCTCTTCAATGCAAGGATAATAGAATGGTTTCATCTCTTCTTGCTCGTGTAAAAGAATAGTACTTGTTTATTAATACCGAGATAATTTTTAAAAATCAAGGACTTCCTATTTTAACTTCCGGCCAGCGATGTTTCCGCAATAAAGGAACAATATGGTTGAGCGTATCTTCATATTTTTTTGAAAATTCCTCTGGCTTCTGATATATTTCCCGATGGATTCCTTGAATTGAGCCAGAGCTATTGCGTGGGCTCTAAATTTCTTTGATGCGACCTGCGAGCACATCCTTGATACCTTTAGCTATGTCAGTAAGAAGTTCCTGGTCTATTTTCTTAAAAGTCAGGAGTTGTTCATATTCTTTTCGTGATATTTTGATGGTATCGTTTTCCATTTAAAATTAAAGAGATGCTGATTTATAATTCTTTCGGAACATGAGCTTCTGTTCAATTTCCTAGAAGGAAATTTATGCGGTCATCGGGAATTGAACCCGACTTTGCTCGTTGGCAACGAGCCGTACTAACCGATATACTATGACCGCTTATTCTAATCTGCGTCTCGGGCTTTTTATAGTTATTCTCCTTTTTAAAGTGCAACACCAAAAAGTTTATAAATTTTAATTTATTTTTATAAACATGAATGAAAAACTATCTGCGCGTATATTCTTAGGTATCTCCCTCTCAGTAATTGTAGGCCTTATTATCTATGAAATTAATGAACGGAGAAAAAATTACTATCATGAAGACAAACCTAAAATAATTTTAGATACAAATTATAATTTTTCTGCTTTAGAACAGCAAGCAGCCCAATCAAATAACCCAGCAGTTAATGAGAGATTCATCAGAGCTTTTAATTATGCAACGCAATTAAATAATAATCAGTCAGCTCGTCCTGCGAGGTAGAAACTTTATCATGCATATTTCAATCAATATCCCTATAAGGATTGTTGATTTTTTTTGCATTGCTGTCTGGGCCCTTGCTTATAAGAACATCATCTATACGAAGAATCATAGAAGCAACTTCTGCGGCTGAACTGATGGCTTGGGTTTTTACTTTTAATGGCTCTATAATACCAGCAGAGAGCATATCTTCAATCTGATTAGTAAATAAGTTTAGCCCATGCGTTGCTGAGCCTGTCTCGTGCTTGCGCTTCAGCTCAGCAAGGATGTCAATTGGGTCTAAGCCAGCATTTTCTGCCAATGCTTCAGGCACACATTCTAATGAATTTGCAAACGCATCAACAGCTAATTGTTCTCTTCCGCCTAAAGACCTTGCAAATACCCGCAATTGCTTGGATAGTTCAATCTCCACAGCACCTCCCCCGGCAACAACCGCGCCGCTTTTTATCGCAGCAATAACATCACCTAAACCATCTTTAACTGCTCTCTCAAGTTCATCTAATATATGTTGAGTACTGCCCCTTAAGAGAATAGTTACTGCATGAGGATTGCTGCATCCCCTGATATACACCAAAAAGTCTTCTCCTTTCCTTACTTCTTCTACTTCATCAGCACTGCCTAATTGGCTTAGGTGCACATCACGCAATTGCGAGATAATTTTTCCTCCTGTTGCTTTTGCAATCTTTTCCAGATCAGATTTAGCGACGCGTCTGCATGCAAAGATGCCTGCCTTTGCAAGATAGTACTGCAGAACATCATCAATGCCTTTCTGGCAGAAGATAACAGAAGCTCCTGAAGCTATAAGCAAGTCAGCCATTTCTTTCAGTCTGTTTTCCTCGGATTCTAGAAAGCTATTCAGCTGATCTGGAGAGGAAATTGAAATTTTAGTTTCAGATTCAGGGCTTTTTAATTCTAGAGCGCAATCAAGAATTAGAATTCTCGCCTTAGACACTAAAGAAGGCATCTCACTATGCGAACGTTCTTTATCTATAATCATGCCTTGTATGAGTGTGCTGTCCTGAACACTTTCTCCTTTTAGTTTTTGAATTTTAATATCACTAAGGGAAATTTCTTTTTTTTCTGCAACTTGATCTACTGCTTGTACAATAAGTTCTGAGAGAGCTTCTTTATTTCCTTCCGCTCCTTTCCCAGTCATAGCAGTCATCACTACCTGCTTGAGAACTTCTTTGCTCTTTACAGGTATAGCCAAAATTTGCAAGATACGCAGAGCTTCTCCTACTGCAAGCCTGTACCCTTTAGCAATAACTGTTGGATGGATTTTTCTTTCTAAAAGTTTCTCTGCTTCTGCAAGCAACGTTCCTGCAAGAAGTGCAGCTGTTGTAGTTCCATCACCAACTTCACTTTCCTGTGTTTTAGCAATATCAGTAATCATTTTAGCTGCAGGATGGTCAATTTCCATTTCTTCCAAAATTGTCACCCCATCATTGGTCACAATTACCTCTCCCGAACTATTTACAAGCATCTTATCCATTCCTCTAGGACCAAGCGTAGTTTTTACAATATCTGCAATAACTTTAGCTGCAAGAATATTATTTCTTTGTGCTTCTCTCCCAAGAGTTCTGGAAACATGTTCAGGAAGAATGTATTCAGAATCCTTATCAGTCATCTCTGCTTTGAGAGCAGTGCTTTTTTAAAAATATGTATGATGAAAGTATATATTAAAGAAATTATAAAAACAAGAATTACCATCCATCATCTTCATCTTCGTCATCCTCATCCTCACTTTCTGGCTCTCCGTCTAAATTTCCATCAAGAACCCCATCAGAAATCTCATCCTCAATTTCTCCTTCTTCGTCTTCTACTCCCTCTTCTTCTAATGCATCCATTTTATCAGTTCTCTTCTTCATGCAAACAACCTCCAGCAAAAGAGAAGGGTGTTGTTTTTAAATCTTTTTGTAATTTATTTACCAATCTTCAGATAAACCTTTATACAAATCCTTCTCCATCTGCCTTTCAAGTAAAGTTGATGGAGGCCCATATCGAATTTTATCATAAATTGTGTTGCATCCGCAATTAAAAATTATAGCACCAAGAATAATAGATGTAAGAGCTTTCTTTTTCATTTAAAAAATTATATTTTAAATTATATAAATATATATGTACCTTACCCAGTATGTATCAAATGAATTTTTAAAAATCTTTTTTGGATATTTAATATCTAAATCTTCTTTCATAATCTTTATGGCTGAAAAACCATTCAAGAATAATACTTATAATCACTGCATTTCCGCCTTGAATTGTATAAATTAATCTCCATCCCCTAGGCAAGTCATACTTCCAGATATTCTCTGAATGATAATCTCGAGAGTATACTCTTGGAATCTGTTTTTTAGGAACTTGTATTCCGCAAAATGCATTTTTCTCAATATTATCCATAGCTTGATTAATGAGTTTAAACATTTCCTTTTCTTGTTCATCACCAAGTTCTAATTTATAAAATGCTTCTTCAAGAGATTTGTCAAAGAATCTAATTACCGAAGGCTTTTCCATTTTCTTCTTCCAAGGTCAATTCTATTTAAATATTCTTGAGCTCTTTCAGGATAGAAGATCCAACCAATTTTTCCCTCTGCGTCAATTGATATTTTATTTGAATATAGAAGATAATCTATGATAACGCAAAAAGTTTGATACATCATTTTCTTAGGAAGATTTTCCCAAAGTTCTCGTTTTTTATATTCGCCGTCATATTCTTTGATAAATTTTTCAACCATCAATACAGTATCTAATCTAGGAAATCTTAAAATATCCTTATATATGCTATTTTGTTCCATGTTATATCAATAGATATAACAATATTTAAATGTTTTGATTTCTTACATTCTTAATTTCTTGAGTTGATTATGATATTAGCTTTCTTGAAATCCCTTCGCCGAGAGGGAAAAACTACCGCTACGTTTTAGTTATTTTACAAAGATATTTTAAGGTACAAACAATTACTTGGTTTTTAGAAAGTTTATTTTAAAGCTTCTAATCCTCTATTAATTTTTATTTCTTTAATATCTTTCAGATAATCATCAAATTTTTTCTGTGCCTGTTCTACAACTGACCTTCCAAACTCATCATTTATTTTATATATTATTGGCAAGTCATTACCCTTTTCAAATATAAGTACTCTTTCTATTTTTAAATCTCCATTACATTCATCAAGATATTTTATGACATTTCCATCTTTTTTTCTTATGGTCAGATGATTTTTATATGAAAAAGGATGAGGTGAAGATTTTACCTCAAATTCTACATTCTCGTAATTAATTGAGTCATTAAAAACATACTGGTGATAATTAATCCGATTACATCCAGTTAAAGCTCCAACTAATCCAACTAATCCTGCTAAACCTATATTTTTGATAGTATTTTTCATAATATGCATAGGAATAATGACTATTTAAATATTTCTATTTACAACTACTAATAAGTTACACTATAAAATGCCTTTATTATCTAATTTATAAAATTAATTAGTAACTTTATCTTTTCCCATTCCGCTCATAAATCTAGAAGCTTTCAATATCTCTACTCCTATAAGTTTACCTTTCGAATCTATTTCTATATTTATTCCAGGAGCTATTTCTTCAAAGCTCTCTTCTTCACCTTCTCCTAAATAAATAAAAAGAGAGTCTGATTTTTGGTCATAATTATATTTCTTATCCATTTTTACTCCATCTTCCACTAAGAAGCCTATTAAATATTTTCTCATCCGATATAGGATGAATAGTAATAATAGATACTACATCTTCATTTTCATGATAAGCTATCATGATATTTCTTAGCTTTTCATTGTATTTAAGTCTTTTTATAGAGATGTTTATTTTTTCTAAATTATCAAAAAATTTCTGTTCAGGATATTGATAGATAAGTTTAGGATAATCTTCAGAAAAGTTTCTTATTTTCAAGCGAAGATATAAATGCTCTGTATAAAATATCTTTTTCATATATTAATGAGTAATATCTAATATAACTAATAAATATACCTTTCTACTAAAAATCCCTTCGCCGAGAGTTGAACTTGGGTATTCCGGGTTCTGCCGCGTGCTTACGCACGCAGTCTGGTCGCGTTTCATCTTAATTCCCAAAGGGAAAATCTGCGCTAGCCATAATGGCTACAGCCGGACGCTCTACCGTTGAGCTACGAAGGGTTATTTTATTACCCTTTTCTAAAGGGTAATTTTTTACATTACTTCAATACTAACACCATAACACAACGGGTTTTTTAAATCTTTCATTCTATTGTCAAAAAGTGTAACGGCGTTACAAAATCTTTCGTGGAAAGAAGTAGCGACAAATGAATTATGACCCAATGTGTCATAATCTGAAAAATATTATACATGCATACAATTTGCAAGGCAATATAAAGATTCTGACCTAATAGGTCAAAATTGTTGGGGAACTTATAAGAGACATTGGGCTTGCGTCCTTTGTCGGCATTAGCATTAGGGTTGTCGACAATAAAGAACTCTTTATGTTTTTACCATATATTGCTTTTTCTTTGATATTTATGATAATAGGAATTTTGTTAAAGGAAAGAAAATAGGTTGAATCTTACATTTGCCTTTTGGAAGCGGTTTCACTGGATTTAAGGTGCTTGGTCGTTTTAATTCTTTTAAATATCCGACGGCAGACAGAAAGTCCATGTTTTGTAACTGCGGGTAAGTTGGCAAGTAACTTGCCATTTCGTCATATAATCTTGACATTCTATCTTCTATGTTGCATTCTTTCTTGCACCAATTGTACCATTCTTTTCTGTCTTCAAATTCTTCTAGAACACACAAACGTCTGGCACGATAAAGAAAGCAAGGAATATCTTGCTAATGCGAACCGCACTAGCAACCAATATAAAGATTTTAACACTTGGTGTGAAAATTCAAAATAGCAGTCTTTTTAAAGTAGGTCATTATTAGTTCAATGCAAAAAAACGCAATCAAAATGGATAATCTAAGTAAAATAATCGATAGGCTTAAAAGAACAATAACAGACCAATACCTGAAAGTAACAGACGACGTTCTCTTTACTCGTGCACATTCAGAATATCTTTCGGAAATTATAGAAGAAAGAATTCAAATAAGAAAACAGGAATCAAATGACAAAATTCCAGCAACAAAAAAGCAAATAGAATTTCTAAAAAAACTAAAGATTGAAGTGCCATTTGATATTACGAAAAAGGAAGCTTCTGAGATTATTGAAAGCAAAATGGAAGAAAATAAGCATTAGATAGATCCGTAGACTTGTAGATTATAACTAGGAAGAATATGGATATATCAAGCATTAAAATATACATTCAGGACCTGAAAAGAATTTAGGTATTAAAGGAAGAATGAATTTAAGAAAGCCAGATTTGTAACTGCCATAGAACTAAAATCAAGAGTAAGCCGATACCAACAATTTTCAAAATAGATAAAACAATCTTCCAGAAGCCTTTTTCAATGCCTTTTGCGATTTCATCCGATTTTGCTGTCATTTTGTTTTCTTTGCTAGCCATAATATTATACTTATGAAGAGTATCGCGAAGAAAAAAGCATAGCCTATTCTCCATCCTTTTCCTAAACCAAACACATTCACTAGATCGTAAAAAGCTGCACCTGTTAAACCCGCTATCAAACTTCCACTAATACTAACGATGGCCGATGCAAAGAACATTTTCTTTTCTTTCCGCGTGGGTAAATTCTCCTTTGACTTCCGTTGATTATTTAGTTTCATTTTTGTATAATTGTAACTTTGTACTCAATTTCGTGAAGACAGTGCCATTCTCCTTCTTCAACAGTGTCAGTATTATAGATTATTTTGACGTCAATCTTAGAATAATTTTCATTCATTTTAATCAACTATCGGCTGTATGCCTGCAGGTTTTATTGTTCTTCTAAAGTCTTCCTCAGTAAGTTTGATTGTCTGAATTTCTCCGTTTTGCTCAATTTTTATAGTTAATTTTGTATTTGGCAGGAATTCTGTAGTGCTTCCTATAGCAATAAATCCGAAATTAGAAAGTGGAGCCTGATAGAACTGCGAAGCTTCAAGTTTCTGAGTGATTTCTTGAGGAATTGATATTTTGCCTTGTAAAGACTCAGAACCTTTCATTTGATTTTTTTCATTAGGTTTAATTACTTTCACAGGATATGTGTGAAGAGTATAGCTTCTCAATGGATTTCTGCTGTTTCGATTGGATCCGTTCATGATTTTGATAGACTAACCATCTTTTTAAATCTTGTTAAACACAATTAAATATGGCATATCACGACGGGAAACTGATAAAAATCAAAACTGCGACTGCGCAAGCTCTGGAAAAATTGCGTGTTGGCGACGAATCTTATGACAGCATAATTTCTAGGAATTTGCCACGAACTGAAATGAACGAAAATGAACGAACAAACAAAAACAGCTAGAGAATTGTATTCCGAACTAAAGGAAAAAAGGTGTTTTTGCACTTTTCTTATGGTGAATGGAAATAAATATTTTGGATTTCTTGAAAATTATGATGCATATAATATCCGAGTGAGAAATGACCGCGATAAAAATATTTTCTGGATTTTGCCGATTTTGCAGATAGCATTGATAGCAAGCAGTGATCCTAAAGAAAAAGATTTCGAAGAAGATATTCGTTGGATTGGTGATCCTATCGGAAATGGCGAGGATGATACAAGATGAATAAGAAATCTAAACGCCTTGCTGAGTTTTATAAGAAGCAAAGAAGATTTTACAAATACATTCCAAAGAGAAAAATTGATTTTAGTAGTGAATTAAGATTATTTTCTTATCGGATAGGCGTTCCAATAATCGAGGTGACGGCATGATTCAGGGCGATGAAAATATTTTGAAAAAGCGGGAAGAACTTGAATATCAAACAACAGCTGGAGTAATGTTTGATCTTACCGAAGAAGAACAATTAAGGTCCCTTCCAAAAGATAAACAACAACCTAAACTGATTAAAAAAATCCAAGAAAGTACATATCCTTATACTTCTCTAAAAATTCTTATGCAAAAACAATTCAATTCACATGGGGTTTTAACATTTTATATCAATGAAAATATGCGGGTTCAAGGCAAAATAACACACATGCTTGAAGAAGGCTTAATAGATATTCCTCTAGTAATAAAGGCCTGCAAATATGTCGGACGCCAACAAGATATAGTAACGCGCTTATTTTTCTTTGGAGAGCGTCCTTCTTCAGAATGGCAAATTGAAGATGTATTAAGTGGAAAATTCCTTGCCTATAAGCTAATAGCAAAAAATGGCGATTCTGTTGAGCATTTTATTGTTCTATCAGACAAACTTCTCAATTTTGAAGAATATTCTATATTCGGCATGCTTATGAAACTAGAAGATTGCTTTGACCTCTCGCGCTATGCTAGAATCTCTAGAAAAATCCCCTTAATTTTCCTCAATGAGTGCAACCCAATGAAAAATCTATTTCATAGCCATTCTGAAATGTTTGACGCTTTAGATACTGCGGAATTAACTGAAGATAAATTACATAATTATTTCTTTTCTTTAAAGCAAGGTAACAAAAGAGTCTGTTTTCGTCATCCATCTTATTATGAAAAATTAATCATGGCATTTAATCTTTCAGCTAAATATGATAGCGCACCTTATCCACTACACCTCATCGTCATCGGTAAGCAAAACGGTGGCAAAAGCAAAACCCAGGAGTGCAATTTGGAA
>CAYIDE010000030.1:0-9831 GCA_964362065.1 Candidatus Woesearchaeota archaeon
AGCATTTTTGCTTTATGGAGAAGCAAGCCTTCCTGAATTGTGCAGAATCTTAAAGCTCGGTTGCTTTGCCTCTCTAGCACAGAGTTTGCTAGAATTCCTTTAAAGGTATTCATATTATATAATGAACTTGTTTTTCCATCTACACTTAATCCTTCTCTTAATCCATGGGCATTTTCATATTTGTCTTTTATTGCTTTATTTACTGCAATGGCTACTTCATTTGCTTCTTCCAAATTTAAGGGTCTGGAGTAGGTGAATAGGCCTGTTTTAGAGTTTTTGCTGAATACATAAAAGTCTGTTCCTTTAATTCTTTCATTGATTATTTTTGTGTGGGATTTCATATTTTTCTATTCATTGAGGAGTATTTAAATCTTTCTATTTGGTTACTACTTTATAGTTTAATTTTTAAATACTTATTTCAATCTAATCGTCTCAAGATTTCTGGGAACAAGGGTTTCTGTTCGTGTAAGCTTGTATAGGGAAGATGCTAGGTCCAAGCATTTAGAAATTTCACCGTGGTTAACAATAATCTTCTTAGGTTTTGGATTCATTCTGCTGACAAACTGCATAAGCTCGTTGCGGCCAGAATGTGAAGATAAGCCAGAAAGAGTCTGAACTTCCATGTTTACATCTACTATTTCATTATTATTTTCCTTGCCAAGATTCACTTCTTTATTGCCTTCTTGGATTCTTCTTCCTAAAGAACCAATTGCCTGATAGCAGCCAAAAACGATAAGGTTGTTCGGGCTGTCTGCGAGATTGCGAAAATACTCAACTGATGCTCCTCCGACAAGCATACCAGAAGTAGCAATAATAATGCACGGGCCTCCTTCTATAACTTCCTTGCGCTCTATTGGACTGCCAACGCGCTTAAGAATATCAGATGTAAAAGGATTGTTATCTTGGAAAATCTGGCTTCTTACAGAAGCTGAAAGGAAGTCAGGATAAGCAGTATGGATGGCAGTAATATCCCAAACAATACCATCAATATATATTGGTACTTTGGGCAATTTTCCTGTTCGAACTGCTTCTTCAACACGAAGAATTGTTTCCTGCGCATGGCCGAGACCTAATTCTGGGAGAAGAATTTTTCCATTACGCTCGATGGTTCTTTTTGCCATTTCCAAAAATTTTTCTTCTGTCTCGCGCCTTGGAGGGAGAATATCTTCTTTTCCTCCATAGGTTGCTTCTATTGTTAAGGTTTCAATTCTTGGATAGTGATTGACTGCTGGATCAAGCAAACGGGTCTTTGAATACTTAGTATCTGCGCTATATACAAAATTATGAAGGCCGTTTCCAACATTTACATGCACTTGCGCTGAGCCAAGCACATGTCCTGCGTTGTAAAATGTTATTCTAATATCCGGAGCAATATCAGTTACTTCATTATAGTCGAGAGTAATTGAATGCCTTACCATTTCCTTTATATCTTCTGCTTTGTATAAAGGGGAAGATGCCTGCTTATATGCTACACCAATAACATCAAGCGCGATAAGTGCAGCTATATCCCGCGTTGGTTCTGTCAGATAAAGAGGACCGCGATAACCCATTTTATATAGGTATGGTATTAGCGCGCCGTGATCAGTATGCGCATGAGAAAGAATAATCGCATCAATAGAGTTTATATCTCCAATCTCTGAAATATTCAAATAGGGAAAACGCTCTGAGCCATCGTCTATGGCAGGATTAATCCCGCAATCTAATAACACTTTTGAATTGGGAGTTTGAAGTAGCAAACAAGAACGCCCTACTTGCCTTCCACTTCCTAAATAAGTAACTCTTACCCAGAGATCCATTTTCTCAGGATTCCAGTCAGCATAGATTTTTTTGCCTATATCGTTCAAGAACTTTCTTCTATATGTGTTGTTGGCGTAGAGCACAGAGCGGATTTTATCTGTTATTTTGCTTGGAATTGTCGGACTTCTTCTTACAGTTGGAGACCACATAGTTGTACGCTTGATATCTGCTAGAACTGAGCCTTGCTTTCCAATAACCATGCCGGGTCTTTTGGCCTCAATAATTACTGAACTACGCTGAATATCAAAGATAATACTTGCGATTTCTGCTTCTTCTGAAACTAAAGCCCTTATAGTTTTTTCTGTAGCTTCTTCAGAAGCAAGAATACTTTTATCAGCCCGAAGGTCAATACGCTTCTTTATTTTTTCAACTACTTCTTTTACTTTTCCTTCTCCATTCTTGAAGAATTCTTTGTCTTCTGTATAGAGAACAATGTTTGCTCCTTCAAAAGTCGCGTCGCTTATTAATTTTGGTAAATCGTTTTTAATGTTCTTTAAGATATCTGCCATGTGTGCTTGATTTTATCTTCCTTATTACTTATAGTGCGCTACAATTTCCTCAGAAACCACGTGCTTGATGCCATCTTTGGTGATAGTGAAAACGTCTATGCCGTTGCCGGAACCTACATCCCGCTGTGTTGAAGACTTGATACACTCTTTAGCTAACTCTATGCCTTCTTTAATTGTTATATCTTTTTTAAATTGCCTCTCTAAAAGACCTAAGATAAAGGGCATTCCTGATGAGAAATTTGCATCATAATCTTTTACTTCGCTTATACTTCCTGAAGGCTCAATAGTGTATAGATATGTGGAACCATCTTCATCTACTCCGGCAATAAGTGTTCCAACAATATTAGGAATCATGGTTGGTGTGCGAATATTTCTGTAAATCATTAAAGCAAGTAAATTTGCAGCTTCTTTTGCTGTCGGACGAACTTTTGTCTTTAATTCTTTTAACCTAAGTTCTGCTGCGATAATCTTAATAGTCAGCTGAGCATCTGAAACTCCTCCCGTGAATGATGCTGCAATGTAATCATTTATTTTAACTATTTTTTTAAAATCTTTTGTGACTATTAAGTTTCCGGCTGTAGCTCTTCTATCTGCTCCTAGTACAATCCCCTCTTTACATACAAGACCAACTAAACTTGTATTTGATTTCACAAAATTCTGTTGTATTTCAGAGGATAGATTATTCATAGAAGTGAGAACCTCGCTTCACATGTTTTCATTTGCAGAGAGAGTATTTAAATATTTCGCACAGAAATCTGTTGTGGCTCAATTCTGGAAATATCTCCTTCCTTACGAAGTTTCAGCACGTGATCAACAAAACTTTCAATCTTTCGCTCGTGGCTAACAATAATAAGCTGTTGTATTTTTAGCTCATGCAGAACATCCCGGATTTTATCCAGCTGTGTATCAGAAAATCCATCTGTCGGTTCATCAAGAATAACAAGATCCTGTGTTTTTAGTGTGCTCCAAACTGAATTTACTGTCTGGTTGAGCGCCAAGCGATAAGCGAGTGCAATAGCTGTACGCTCGCCTCCAGAAAGGAATGCGTAGTCCAGCTCATTCTCCTGCTGAAGTATAAGCGGAGTGAAATTCTCGTCTAATTGTGCACTCAAGGCATAGCCCGCAAGCATATGAAACCATTTGCTGAAGAGTTTTGAGAATTCCTGACGAAGACTCATCATCCTATGATTCTCCATCATGATAATAAGAGCTGTACATTTCTGAGCAAGCCAATAATTCAACTCCACAATATAAAGCAATTTCTTTTGAGTAAGTTCTTTTTGAGCAATTGTATCTTCTAAGAGTTTGAGTTCTTGTAAGCGCAGAGTATTTTCTTTATTGAGTTCTGCAAGCCTGATTTCTGCTTGCTTCTCTTGCTCCTGTGCGTTTTGTAATTCTTTTTGCTTGCTTTTCCATTTATTAACTATTACAGAGCTTTTTAGAATATCTGATTTTAACATATCAAGGTGCTTATTTAGTAATATATTATCCTGTTCAAAAGATGCCTGAATATTTCTAAGTTCTTCAAGTTTTTGCTTAGCTTTCTTGATGTAGGCAGAATTTGCTTGTTGGGCTTCGATCTCTGAATTTTTTTTCTCCATAATAATTAAAGAGTTTTTAGCATTTTCTATTTGCGGAAGAATAATTGCACTTTCTTCTATTAAAGTGGATTGCTGATTCTCTAAAACTTTCAGAGTTTGTTCAGTAGAATTTAATATGTTGTGCTTGTGCTCTGTGCCAACATTCTGCAAGCATGTGGGGCAAATATTTAGTGCAAAAAATCGCTCTTTTTTTTCTATATGCTCGTCTTTTTTTTCCTGTATTGATATGCGCTGAGTATTTATCTGAATAAATCTTTCATTAAGTTTTTCAATAAGAGATTTGTGCTTTTTTATCTCTTGGTTAATATATTTTACATCTTCTTCGCTGATTGAGAATTCATTTTCTTTTATATTTTTTTCATACCCAATAATTTCCTTCCTAATCAAAATACTCTGCTCAAGCTTTGAATTTAAAATGACTTTAGTTTTTTCTAATTCTATCTCAAGCTTTTCTCTTTCCCGTATTTTTTCTTCTAATTCCCGCATATCTCCCTCAATTGCTTTTCTCTGGTTGTGGAAATTCTGAACAACTGACTCTATTATTTTAATATCATATTTCAGAGTTTCATTAAGAGAAAGGAGTTTTATGCGCTTCTGCTTTTCATCTTCCAAAGATTTTATCTCTCCTTGCAGCATCTTGATCTCTTCTTTAAGCATGCCTGAAAGTAATAAATTATTCTCCTGCATTCGCCTGTATTTTTCTATACCAAAAATATATCTAAGGACATTAAGTCTTGACTGGAAGTCCTCGAGAATAATCTGCTTCATCTGTTCTTGCGGAGTATATACAGTATACCTATAAAGAAGATTATTTCTTTTGAGAAATTCCTGCGGATAATTGAGAACCTGAAGAATACGCATCTTTAATTCAGTCACAGAATATTCAATTTTTTCGCCATTGACTGTTAGAGCAGAATATTCATTAGTAATGCTTTTTGCTCCTCTTTTTAGATGACGCTCTATAATAATATTATTCCCTGATGCTTCCAGTTCGAGCAGCACTTCTCCTTCATGAGAAGAGGTTCTGAGCAATGCTGCGCCAGAC
Source organism: Candidatus Woesearchaeota archaeon (assembly GCA_964362065.1). Lineage (GTDB taxonomy): Archaea > Nanobdellota > Nanobdellia > Pacearchaeales > GW2011-AR1 > VGKP01. The sequence continues at coordinate 4,953 of CAYIDE010000030.1, forward strand.
TGCCCTGGCTGCAAACCAAAAAATGCATACTCAATAGCCAGAAGGATAGATGATTTGCCTGAACCTATATCTCCCATTAAGAGTAAGGAGCCATCAGGAAAAATAATTTCTTGCTCTTCATAACTTCTGATATTTTTAAGTGCCAAGCGTTTTAGTCTCATATCGCAAAGAGTTTTTTAGATTCCGTGAATAAACGCTCTTCGAACAAAGAGGATCTTTCTTCCTCGTTTTTTTCTAATTGCAAAAGCTGTAAAAGCTGGGGAAGCAGAATGTTGAATTTTCCAGGATTTTGAATTTCAAAGTTTTTCTGAATTTCTTCATCTCTAAAAATGCTGTTGGAAGAAATTAATTCCTGCATTGCTTCGGGAAGATATAATTTGCTGGTACTTTTGAGCATAGCATATGCCCCAATCTTCTTCGCTGATTCCTCTATGAGAGAAAAATTTATATCTGCAATCTTTCCTTTGCTTATAATACCTGAAAATTTGAGCAAAAGAATTTTATCTTTGATATTTTCTGATTGTAGAAGGGTTATTATATCTTTAGTTGCACTAATGGTGTTTTGAATTTCCAGATTTAAAACCAGAACTTCACGAAGCCTGATATCTTCACGCTGTATTTTACCATTTTCAAAAATATAAAAAAACCCGTGCTTTAACTCTTCCAGTTCAGAAATATTGTTGGGAAAAAGCGGGCCTGAATATGCCCTGCCTGGCTTCTGATAGACAATGTGCAAGTGAGAGAGTGCAAGATAGTCTACTTTTGGAAGAAGATTGTGGTCGACAGCATCTATGGGAAGGTCTCCTACAGCATCTCTAATAGCAGTATGGAGCAAAAGAATTTTAAAAAATCCTGGCGAGTCATTGAGCTTGATATTTTTAATTTCCTGCATTTCAAGACCTGATTTTTTTCCCGGGTAACCATATAATGCAACATTTTTGTAAATGGTTGGCTGGAGCACGAGCATTTCTTTTTGCTCAATAAAGAGGGCCACATTCCTGCAAAATCCAGCGTGCTCTAAAACTTCTAAGAATGTTTTTCCAGAAGCAGAATAATCATGACTGCCTGCAATGAGAAAGACCGGAATATTTGATTCCTTCAGCTTTCTAAACTCTTGGAATGCTTCTTTAAGGGTTTCAATAGAAGGATATGCACTGTCAAACAAATCCCCGCTTATAAGTACGAATTCAACTTTCTTTTTAATACAAATATCTATTGCTGTCATAAAACTCTGGCTATTTAGCGCTCTGATTTCTGGCTGGCTCCATGCACCAAGATGGCAATCGCCCATGTGTGCAAATTTCATATTTAAGGTAGCCGAGCAGGGCTATTTATAGATTGTTGTAACAGATTTGCCGTCGCTAAGTGTTTTTGCTCAGGCGCGGCATTCTAAGGACTGAGTAATAATAGCATTATTGCAAGCAATGAGGCGGCTCTTTTCATCGTAAACTGCTGGCTGTACTTCGAGGGTATAGTTTCCTCCTGGCTGTGCAGTAAATGATCCTGTTTTGTCTTTCATTGGGTAAATTTTTGTTATTGTGCTTCCTGGAAGCAATGCTGGTTCGCCCAGGGATGCTAAAAATAAAGATGTTTCATTACTAATTTCCTGCTTAATTTTTTTAGAGGGTTCGTCAGCACGTACATATGCTGCATGAACTTTGAAAAGACCGCGATTTTTTAAAGTTAAGTCCAAATGGCATGGAGGGTTTCCTCCAATAATACATGTACAGGAAGAATTTTGAATGGTGAGATGAATAGCATCCTGACATTCTGGCGAAGGTTTAGGCACGTATAACTTTAGATATGCATAGACAAAAACACTCAATGCTAAAGCAATGACAATAAGCAAAACGTAGCCAATTATCTCACTTACTCCTTTTTTATTGCGTTGCAATGATGATATCATGTTCAAGCTCCTTTTTGACTACTACAAAGATGTTTTGTCCTTTGGTGAAATTAGATGAGTAGAAATATTTTCCGTCAAGTTGTATATTTGCGGTTCCATATGCTGTTATAATATTTTTGAGTGTGCATGTGCCTTCTGAGGAAGTCTGAAGCAAGCCTTTCTTATAATAGAGCATACTATAATTATATTTGTTGCCATAACAAACAGCAATGTCTTTGTCTTTGTGCGCTTGGGCATAAAGGAGTGAAAGGTTTCTGATAGTGTCAGAAGTATTTTTATTATTGGCAAGGGCATAGTCAATGGCTTGTGCAAGCTCAAATTTTATCTCTTTTGCTAAAGCCCTGACAGTTATATCTTCAGCTGGTGCGCGCGTGCGTGCATATAATGTGCCTAAGCCGAGGAGTATAGCAATCGTGATAACTGCTGCCATGAGAAACATCTGGCCTCTTTTTTCCATAAGCAAAGAAGTTAAAAGATGTTTTTATATCTTGCTGATAGCTAATAATTAATCCTTGTTTTATAATCATCTGATGTCAACAATCTTACTTCTTTTACTGCTTTAAAATATGGTCTAAGTCTTTCTCTTAACTCTCTTCTTTTTGTTTGATAAATATTTCTTCTTTCTGGTATCCAGAAAGATTCCTCTTTTTTATAATCTTGCGTCTGTCTTTCCATTTTTTATTCTTGAATTTTTGTGTAGACGGGGAGTTTGCTCGGTAATAGAGGAAAAGCGCCCTCTTGTCTTCCTCGGCTCTGCGACCCCATAAGCATCTCAATTCCTGCTTAGGGCTGCTCCGGTCAAGGCCTGACCCATTTCACAGGAGCAAGATCGAACAGGACAAAGCGTCAACGTCTGACAAAAGACTCTTCCAGTGCTACGTCACTTGCTCCTTTAAGCTCACTTGAAGCCCGCTAGTGATTGGCGCAGGGCTAGCGCGCCGGCTCGTCTACTTTTTTTACATTATTAAGGGATATATAAATATAACTAATTTTAAAAATTTCTAAAGCTTTTGTTTAGATGCGCGACCGCGCTTCTTTATGCTGGAGCCATTGATATGATTTTTGATGGCAATAGAATCATTAGATTGGGCTTGGTATGCTGTTTCAGAATCTATTTTTGAACCGTTTTTTCCAAATAGAGCAATTATGCATAGAATAAGAAGCAAAAACAAGAGCAAAATTCCTGTGCCTATAAGTATTGGTAAGAGCATAAATGAATAGAATAAAAATGCTATTTAAGATTTACTGTGGTGGATTACATTTTTTCTAAGACAGGAATGCCCAATAAATATAACGCATTCTTAAGCACTTGTGCTGCTGAGGCAACAAGATTGAGCCTGAATTGCTCTTCCTTTGAACTGATAACTTTAGTAGTGTGGTAGAATTCATTAAAGGTCTGCGCAAGCTGGAATGAATAATTTGCTATTAAATTTGGGGCTTTTTGTTTATGGGAATTGTTTACTATATCTGGAAAAGTGCTTATGGTCTTTACAAGCTGTTTTTCCTTTTCTGATAGATTGGAAATTTTAAAATTTGCATTTGCATTATAATTAGCTTTTTTTAGAATGCTTTTGGCTCTTGCATAGGTGTAAAGCAAATATGGTCCTGTATCCCCCTGAAAAGATATAAAACGATTAATATCGAAAACTATATCATGTGTGCGATAATTTTTCAGGTCTCCATAGAATATTGCTGCAATTGATATTTTAAGGGCCCTATTCTCTAGATCCTTTTTTTGTAATAAAGAATATCTTTTTTTAAGCTCTTTTAATGCGAGAGCCTGTGTTTTATTTAATACCTCATCCATAAATACATTTTTTCCTATTCTTGTTGAGAACTTTTTTCCATCTTTATCAAGATAAAGTCCGTGAGATATATGAACGCATTTTCCTGCCCAGCCATATCCCATCAACTCTAAAATCTTAAAAACCTGTGAGAAATGCAATTTTTGTTCAGAGCCAACCTCATAGATCATTTCGGAAAAATTATATTTTTCAGCTCTTGATATTGCAGCAGCTATTTCTCTGGTAGAGTAGAGTTTTGCCCCATCACTTTTTTGTATTATGCTTACTCCTAAATTAAATTTCTCAAGGTCAACGAGCATAGCTCCCTCGCTCTCTTTAAGAAGATTTTTTTTATTTAGATTTTCTAAAACTGAAGGAATATCCTTTTCATAAAATGATTCGCCTGAAGTTACATTGAAACTTACGCCTAATTTTTTATAGAGAGAATTAAAATTAACTATGCTTATTTTTCTAAATCTTTTCCAGAGCAACAGGGCTTCTTTGTCTCCATTTTCCATTTTTTTGAACCAATCACGTGCTTCCTGCTCTAATTTTTCATCCTTGCTGGCTTTCACATAAACCTCATATAGGTGATTAATTGGAGATTTTTTCAGTGAATTTAAATTTCCAAAGTGCTTAAAGCCCGCAATTACTCTACCGAAGGGCGTCCCCCAATCTCCTAAATAATTTATCTTTATTACTTTATATCCTAAAAAGTCGTATATTGTTGATAGTGAATTTCCTATTATTGTGGAGCGAAGATGTCCTATGCCAAATGGCTTGGCTATATTTGGAGAGGAAAATTCTATAACTATTTTTTTTCCTCTGCCTATTTTAGAAGAGCCGAATTTATCTTTTTGCATTTTTATTTTCCTCAAAAGCTCTTGGACTAATAATTTTGAACCGATAAAAAAATTCAAATAGGGGCCTTTTGCTTCTACTTTTTCTATTTTATTAGAGAATTCTATCTTTCTTGCGAGCTCCTGTGCTATTAAAATTGGATCTTTTTTCATCTCTTTTGCAAGAGGATGGCAAGGGAAAGAAAAATCGCCAAAGTCCTGGGATTTGGGAACTTCTAAATTTTCTTCGGCAATTTTTTTAGGAACTCCTGCTTTTTCAAGCAGAGAGATAATTTCATTCTTCATATAATTAATAATATCAAATGATTGATAAATCTATTGCTATGGCT
>CAYIDE010000031.1:0-9819 GCA_964362065.1 Candidatus Woesearchaeota archaeon
AATATCAGCATGCTTATCAAGATTATTGTTTATTTATAAATGTTTTGGAAAGTATTCGGATTTCTTATAAGTCAGTCTTCCATTTTTTTTAGACAAGATTCTTGTTGTTGGAACTAGAAAGCTGGCTTTCCTAAGAATACTTGTAGCAAAATCATCATCTTTTAATTGCGAAATTGCATATTGGCCATCATCAAGAGCGAATTGCGGATCTATGAGAGTTCCTTCTTGAAGACTTTTGAAAACATTTCTTGACAATTTATGCCCAAAAAGTGCTAATTTATTATATTGCTCCTCTGTAGACAAATAATAAAACCCCTCATTAACGCAAGATATTTCTTCTGGCAGAGAATAGAGCTCAATCTCGCTGGAATTCCAGGCCTTATTGGGATTATCCATTGGTGCCTTAATTAAATGGTAAATATCGTTTTTTCCTTTTGGCTCTGAATCTCTGGACATTACTTTTGCATTTACTAATTCTAATCTGCCTTCTTCATTAAATCTCCAGCTGATATTGATAGTTCTGTAATATGATTCTGTCAGAAAAAGGTGGTCGTAGACTACTTTAATCTGCAGTTTCTTCATTCTTTCGCGGCCTAAATAACTTCTTTTATCAGGAAGCCTAGAATACTCTGGATTTTTTATTTGGGCATGTTGTCTGTTGAATTCTGCGGAACAGATAATTTTCTCTAAACTGCTTGCTAAACTTGGCTCATTTGCCAAATTATTTAATTTTAAAAATTCTTTTAGATTTTGTATTTGCAATGAACTTGTTGAAATGCCTCTTTTTATTTGCTTCTCTAAACCAGACATAATTTTTTTGGCTGCTAATTTGGATATTTCGTCTGGCATTTTCAGTATTTTATAGAATATTAAATTTAGGTTTTTGAAATATATTAGGTGTGTAGGTAATTTGCAAAAGCTCATTACTTTGAATTATTGATGGAACTAATGAACCTGCTTCTGACAGCCTCTCGCTAAGAACACGGTCGTTTTTCAGTTCTGTAAGAGGCAACTGGTCTGTTCTGATTCTCCTACCTAATTCAAATATTCTGTTGGAGCTAATATTTTCAGATATCTCCCTTGAAAATATATGGCCCAAAGCGAGGATTTTTTCATAATTCTGGGGGAAGGGCAAGGTTCCAATTATGGCTTTTATTGATTCTATTCTATCTGGGATTGGCAAAAATCCTGCAAATCCTATATTCCATTTTTCTTCGTCATTGCCTATACTTAAAATTTTTGTTAGATTTTTCTCTATTCCATCAAATAAGTTCATATAAGAAATTCTGCCGTATTTGCCAAAATACCAATTAACATTGCATTTATTTTCATAATTTCCATAATTTTTTGAAATTGAAAACCCTGAATTATATTTTTTAACATTGAAAATCAAGCCTCCAGACCTTCCAAAATATTCAACTGTAGAAGATTTATAAGGTAATGGATTTGGTGAAAGTAAACTATTGTGACGCAGGTCTTGCGAGGAATGCATATTTTTTTAAAGATTTGGGGGTATTTATTTTTATTGCTTTCTATAAATCAAAAGGCGAAGTATTTAATAGTTCTCATTATCTGCAGTAATAATGGGGGAGAAAATAATTTACCTTGATACTGGAGCAACAACCTCTGTAAGACCTGAAGTTATTCAGGCTATGCTTCCCTACTTCAACAAATATTATGGGAATCCCTCCTCACCCCATGAATTGGGAGAGCAGGCACACCGTGCACTGCTAAAGGCTCGGACAGAGCTTGCGCAGAGCATTGGAGCAAAACCATGGGAGATAATATTTACATCAGGAGGTACAGAATCAAATAATCTTGCAATTTTTGGACTTGCTAATTCTAATACATCAAAAAATAAGATTATTATTAGTAGTATAGAGCATTCATCTGTTTGGGATGCGTGCTCTGCTTTGAAAAATAAAGGATATTCTGTTATAGAGATACCTGTTAATAGAGAAGGCTTTGTAGATATAAAAACTTTAGAATCAGCTATTGATAGGAAGACCCTTCTTGTATCTATTATTCATGGGCATAATGAGATAGGTGTATTGCAGGATATTAAAAAAATAGGAGCAATCTGCAAACTAAAAGGGGCTTGTTTTCATACTGATGCTGTTCAGAGCTTTGGAAAAGAAAAGATTGATATTCGGGAAATGCATATTAACATGCTAAGTGCATCAGGACATAAAATTAAAGGACCTAAAGGAACTGGGCTCCTTTTTGTAAAAGAAGATTTGAAATTAGAGCCAATTATTATTGGAGGAGCGCAAGAAAAAGGATTGCGTGGAGGAACAGAAAATATTCCTGGAATTATTGGATTCGCCAAAGCTGTAGAAATTAGCAAAAAAACAGAAAGAGATAAAATAAGAAAAATTAGGGATTATTTTATGCATAACCTTGAGAGAATTGGAGCTAAAATAAATGGCTCTAAAATTGAGAGATTGTATGACAATATTAATGCTTCATTTCCTGGAATGTATGCTGAACATTTAGTGCTTGCATTATCACAGAGAGGAATTATGTGCTCTACAAGAAGTGCTTGTTTGAGCAAACAGCAGAAGGAAAATAGGGTTTTGAAGGCTCTCGGATTAAATAAAGAAGAGATGCAGGGAAGTTTAAGATTTGGCTTGGATGAAAGTATTACGAAGAAGGATGTTGATTTTGTTGTAAATCAAATTCTAAAGGTTATAAAGGAAAATTAAATTTCTTCCAAGTCCTCCTCGTCAAAGGGCGCATAAGCAAGAATATTTCCTTTTTTGTCAAAAATTTCAACATGATACTTGCCATTAGGAAGAAGGATATTGATGCGTCCTTTCATGCCTTTCTTTAACGGGATTTCTTTGAAGTCAGGATTGTCCTCATTATGGTATTCTACATAGTCCGGGTCAGGAGCTTTTCTGATGGTAACGAGCTGGCGGCGCTTGAATTTAGTATGCATATTTTAAATTATTAAAGATAGTATAAAAACATTTTTATCACTGCATAAATAAGAATTTAATTTTTTATTTTTTATCGACGAAAAAAAATAAAGGAGAGAAATGTTTAAATAGGAAAATGTTCAGTATATATAATAAACAAGAGGTTGTGATAAAAAAGTTAACAAAACACAACCTGTTGTGTAGCCTTTATGAGATGCCCTTACTGCCTAAACGGAGAAACTCGCGTGGCTGATAAGAGAGACATTGAGGCGATTACTCGAAGAAGACGCGAATGTTTAAAGTGCAAAAAAAGGTTCAATACCCTAGAATCGCTAGAGAGAGCTGATTTACGAGTAATCAAAAAGGATGGTAGAAGAGAGGCTTTTAATAAAGACAAGCTGAGGAGGGGAATCCTAGCAGCTTGTGAAAAAAGGCCTGTAACTGCTGAATTGATTGAAAAAATGGTAAATATGGTGGAAGAAAAACTACAAAAAAGAGGAAAAGAGGTAACAAGCTCCATGATTGGGGAGTTTGTTTCTAAAGAACTTAAGAAGGCTGATAAAGTGGCGTATATTCGTTTTGCTTCTGTTTATAGAGATTTTAGAGATTTATCTGATTTCAAAAAAGAAATTAGGGAGTTAAGATCATGACGCCTGAAAGATTGCGTTTGCTGGAATTGGGAAAGATGCAACTAGAGAGAACTTTTACCTTTGAAGGCAAAAATCCTTTTGAGTTTGATATATATGGCAGTTCTATCAGTTGGATTGCAGAAGAAGTAAAAGTTAGTGATGATGTTGGAAAAGTAATTTTTGTACAGCCTGCTGTGAAAAGACCAGATTTCTGGAGCCCTCTTGCACTTAAAGTTGTAGCAAGCAGATATTTTTGGGGAGACCAAGCCAAAGGGGAGCGAGAAAATTCAGTTGAAATGCTTATAGGGCGAGCAGCCAGATATATTGGCAGGCAGGCATTATTGCAGAAATACTTTAATGAAGAACAGAGCAATATCCTTAGAGATGAAATTGCCTCTATTTGTCTGAATCAGATGTGCGTGTTTAATTCTCCAGTCTGGTTTAATGCAGGAATTTGGGAATATAACAAAGATGCAGGAGGAGTTTCTTCTTTCAAGTGGGATTCTCAAACACAGAAAGCTGTTCATGCAAATAAATCTGATGATAGACCACAGTGCTCAGCTTGTTTTATTCTAAGCATTCAAGATAATATGGAATCTATTCTCAATGTTCAGGTTGCAGAGGCAACATTGTTCAAAGCAGGAAGCGGGACAGGCACTAACCGCTCGCCTCTGCGAAGTTCAAAGGAGAAAATTACAGGAGGAGGAAGAGCATCTGGACCTGTTTCATTCATGAAAGGATATGATTCTTATGCAAATATTATAAAATCAGGAGGTAAAACAAGGAGAGCTGCGAAAATGGAAATTCTTAATGTGGGGCATCCAGATATTTTAGAGTTTATAATGGCTAAACAAAATGAAGAGAAAAAAGCGTGGGCTTTGATAGAGCAAGGGTATGCCGGAGGAATGAATGGAGAAGCATATAATAGTATATTCTTCCAAAATTGCAATATGTCTGTAAGAGTAACTGACAAATTCATGGAAACTGTAAAAACAGACGGAGAATGGCAGACTAAAGCAGTTACTGATGGAAGAGTTATGGACACATTTAAAGCAAAAGATATCTTAAGAAAAATTTCAGAAGGGACATGGATTTGCGGAGATCCTGGAATTCAGTGTGATGATGTTATTCAAAAATATAATACATCAAAAAACTCAGGAAGGATTAATGCGACTAATCCATGCAGCGAGTATCTTTATCTTGATGACACTGCATGCAATTTAGCATCTATTAACTTGATGAAATTTCTGACCCCAGAAGGAAATTTTGATGTCGAAAAATTTAAGCAAGTTGTCAGGAAATTTATCATTGCTATGGAGATTATTGTTGATGGTGCGAGCTATCCTACTGCAGAAATTGCTGAGCGCTCGCATATTTTCAGAACTCTCGGATTAGGGTATGCTAATCTTGGAGCCTTGCTAATGAGTTTAGGTTTACCATATGATTCGGATGAAGGAAGGGCTGTTGCAGGAGCTATAACATCATTAATGTGCGGAGAAGCATATAAGACAAGTGCAGAACTTGCTGTACTTGTTGGAGCATTTCCTGGATTTGCCAAAAATAGAGAAAGCATGCTGGATGTAATGCGCATGCATCAAGAACATGTAAAAGAAATTCACGTGGCTAAAATGCCAACGCACCTTCGCCATTTAGTTAATGAAGCTTGGGATAGCTGGAGCGATGCTGTTGAAATTGGAGAAAAGTACGGATTTAGAAATGCGCAAACAACTGTACTTGCGCCAACTGGAACAATTTCTTTCATGATGGATTGTGATACAACTGGAATAGAGCCAGATATAGCTCTGGTGAAATATAAAGTTTTATCTGGAGGAGGAATGTTAAAAATAATCAATAAATCAGTGCCTTTTGCTCTTAGGACGCTTGGCTACTCTGAAAATCAGATTAGTGATATTATTATGTATGTAGAACAGAACGACATGATTGAAGGATCTCCTTGGCTGAAAGATGAGCATATTTCTGTTTTTGACTGTGCATTTAAGCCAGCCAAAGGAAAAAGGTCTATTCATTTCAAAGGGCATATAAAAATGATGGCGGTCTGCCAGCCATTTATTTCCGGAGCTATAAGTAAGACAATAAATATGCCAGAAGAATCTACAGTTGATGATATTCAAGATGCTTATATATATGCATGGGAGCAAGGATTGAAAGCAATAGCTATTTACAGAGAAAATAGCAAGCGCTCACAACCTTTGAATACACAAAAGACAGAAAGTGAAATGGTTAAGAAAAAAGACGCGCACAGCTCTCTGATTGAAGTTATAAAAATGGAAAGGCAAAAACTGCCTCAAACGAGAAAAAGCGTGACTCATAAATTTGATATTGCGGGCCATGAGGGATACCTGACTGTTGGTTTATATGATGATGGTTCGCCAGGAGAAATTTTTGTAACAATGTCAAAAGTCGGCTCTACTATTAATGGACTGGTTGATGCGTGGGCTACATCCATTTCCCTGAATTTGCAGTATGGAATTCCAGTAGATGTATTATTTAATAAATTTAGGCATCAAAAGTTTGAACCATCTGGATTTGTGCGAAACAGTGCTGGAGGAGAATTAGATAATGATAAAACCATAATTAGAACTGCTTCATCAATTGTTGATTATGTTTCACAATTTATGCTGAATAACTTTTCTCTGGGAGCAAGAAAAGTGGATTTTATTTTACCTATAGCAGAGCAGGAATCAAAATTGGATGAGCAAAAAGCATTAACTGATTTTGGAAATGAAGGAATTGTCTGCCCGCATTGCGGAGGTCCTGCGAAACGCATGAGTAATTGTGCCTTGTACTGCACTTCTTGCAAGCAGACAACAAGAAGCGGATGCGGGGAATAAGTATTTGTTACTGAAGACGATAAAAGATCAAAATCATAGACATGTGTTCTCTTCAACAATAATACTTTTAAAGAGTTTATTAATAATTAATTTATGGATGGAGAAACTAGAGTAATAATGGAAGATAGAACCAGAACAATTCAAAATCCTTCACATGAATTATTCTTAGAGATGATTAGAACTCTTCCATTGGAACCTGAATACTCATCAATTTGCCTTTATGCTGATGGTATCCCATATCCAAAAGATAATGTTAAAGATAGTCGTAAAGATTACTTAAAAGAATGTCGTGATAGAAAAATAATTCCATATACGCACTTAAATTTTGATTATGATGATAACAGAGGCGTATTTCCTACTCAAATCCAAGACATTATACAAACTTCAGACCATGAAAATATTATTTCAGATATTATTGCAGGAGGAAGATATCACGCTTTGGAATTTGAGAATGGATTTAAAAAATTTATAAAAATTATTCTTCCTCAATCGCTAGAGGCAGGATATAATTTAGAAAGAGGAGAAATATGGCTTACTACAATGAGATTAACAGGATATAACGAAGGTACTTATGCTGATACAGACATTATATTTGAAAATAAATATGGTAATAGAAATTATTTGAAATTAAGGATGGGCAAGCATATCTCTCCTGAAGATGAGCATACTGTTGAAAGGTGGTTTGCACAATTACCATCAAAATGTCCTCGCCCTTTTCATGGGCTTCCACTTTTTACCGGGCTTGTAAAATAATCTTATCCCTCTGCTTGCTTACTAATAAAATTACCATATTAATTCTTCTGAACAAGAGGCACAAAAACAAATCCATGAAATTCCTTTTCACGAACAATGTTATTTTCCTTCTTTATTTGCCAAATTGAATTTTGCACTGGAGCAACAAGAATTCCATTATCTTTTAGCTGTGTAATTAGTGGCACTAGAGTTGATTTGTTATCTGCAGATGCGCTGACTAATACTCTGTCAAATGGAGATTTTTCAGGAAGTCCATTTGAACCGTCTGTATTAATGATATTAATTCTGGGATTATGGGAAAGAATTTTTTGCGAACTTAGTGCGAGAGATCTTTTAATTTCTATGCCGTAGAGCTTTCCATTGGTTATAATTTCATTTACCAATGCAAGCACATAGCCTGAACCAGAGCCAATTTCCAAAAACTTGCTATTGGGTTTAAGCTTAAGAAGTGAAAGCATGAAGGCAATAGTATACGGCTGAGATATGGTTTGTTCTTCTCCTATAGGCAGAGGATGGTCTTCGTATGCATACACTTTATAGTTATGAGGAATAAAATCCTCTCTTCTGACTTTTTCAAATGCGTTTATAATTTTTTCTGAAAATCCCTGCTGACGCAGGCTTTCAAGCAGGACTTGTTTTTGCATTATTTTAATATGGGGGCAGGGTATTAATTCTTTTCTTTTTCCGAGAAATTTATGGTAGAATTATATGCTGAAGTTTTTTAGGTTTTTTCTCGCATTTAGGACAATATAGAATCCACTTAATACGAGTTTCCATACCCTCACCTGATTCCCCCTGAAATTGCTCTTGGCTAATCACTTGAGACTGGCATCCATAGACTGCCTGGGAAGTGCATTCATAACAATTCAAGTTGCCAAGTTTATTTTTATAAAAAAGCGGGGCAGTTGGGTCTCGCTTTAAAAGTGAATCTGCGGAATTTAGATTTACATCTTGTCTTTCTTTGTAAAGAAACCGTGAAATCAACCTCTTAATAATTGGCATTAAAATCAATGATTTCTTAGCTTTATAAAATTCATTGTTCTTTATTTCAATGTGGAAAAATACCTACTTAGGCATTAAGTTTATTAACTCACAATTTTAGAATAAAGCTGGTGAAATAAAAATGGGTGAAAATATTGTGGAATTAACAACTGAAAATTTTGACAGCACGATAAATAAAGGAAAATGGGTAATTGATTTTTGGACAAGCTGGTGTGCTCCGTGCAAAATTATGGCGCCCCACTTTGATGCTGCTGCTAAAGACTTTACAGGGAAAGTGCATTTTGGCAAAGTTAATTTAGATGAAAATTATGAACTGGCAGAAAGATTTCAGATAATGAGTGTTCCTACAACACTTTTTATGAATAATAGAAAAATTTTATATGGTTCAGTTGGTGCAATAAATAAAGAGCAAATAATTAAATTTGTGCATGAGTACTTTAATACTGGAAAATAACTACTTTTTTTAGTAACAAAATAACCCTAAGGATTATAAAGGAGTATGCAGATGATTTTATATGCTCAAGAAAAAAATTATTAAGGCAATCAAAGTTAAAAAATTAGTTCGGGACAATGTTCCTGAAATTTTAGAAGCAGAAGGGAAAAAAATTGAAACGCACATTGCAGAAGATAAAGAATATGAAAAGCTCTTGCATAATAAATTACAAGAAGAAGTAAAAGAGTTTTTACAAGGAGAAAAAGAGGAAAAGTTCGCTGATATATTAGAAGTATTGGAAACAATTTCAGATACGCACAACTTTAATCGTGATAATGTGCGTATGATTAAAGCACGAAAAGCTCGAGAAGAGGGAAGATATTTGCAGAGAATTGTACTTGATAAGGTGAAGTAATACTATGGCTATTTTAAGTCTTGAAGAAAACTCTGAGAAACTTGCAGAAATTTATCTTACCACTGGAACTATTCAATTAAACTTTCAGCATCCATTTCTCTGGGCATCCGGTTTTTACATGCCTATTTATAATGATAATAGATTATTGCTTAGAAAATTTAGATATCGTAAATTTATTTCTGACTGTTTTATGGATTTCATTGAGTCTGAAAACATAGAGTATGATATTATTGCTGGAATTTCTACCGGGAGCATTTCTCCTGCGACAACTCTTGCTGATAGGCTACAAGTGCCTTTAGTTTATGTCCGAAAGTCTCCAAAACAACATGGCACTGCATCTACTATTGAAGGAATTGGCAAAGAAGAAAATCTTGCAAAGAAGAAAATTATACTAATTGAGGATACAATTTCTAGTGGGGAAACTTCAGCGCATGCAGTGCAAGCAATTCGGGAATCACAAGGAGCAGTAGATTATTGTTTTTCTATTTTCAATTACGGATTCAGAAATGCTGAAAGAATTTTTAACGGAACTCATTCTTTTTTGAAAGAAATAGATAAAAAAATTGATTCTCCCTGTGCCATAAGATCTATTCTTAATTATAAAACCCTGCAAAATATTGCCGAACAGAAAAAATATATCGATGGAGAACAGAAAAAATCTTTGGAAGAGTGGTTTAACGATCCATTTATTTGGGGAGTTAAACAGGGTTTTCCACCTGTAAAAAAGGTTTAAATAACATCTCTGCGATGCTGAGTTACGGCTCCGTAGCTCAGCCCGGTTAGAGTACTGGCCTTTTAAGCCAGGTGTCGGGGG
>CAYIDE010000032.1:0-9808 GCA_964362065.1 Candidatus Woesearchaeota archaeon
TTATTGGATAAAAAGGTTAGAGAAGGAGATTATGAGCCAGTTGCGTAGAGACTGACTTGCTATTCTAAATAATTATTGCACTCCAAATATTCTGTATAGAAAAGCATCTACTGCTCTCAAATCTCCCTCAATAAATACACACTGTTCTTGCTCATAAACCCTGTTTTCTAAGGAGTCTTTCCAAATAATAAGCGCATCAGAGCAGTTTTTTTCTGGTAGATCTTTTTCGCATGCTCCATGGCATGCTGGCTGTAATCTATAATATATTCCCAGAGTGCTTTCAAGTTCATACGAGATGCTCGGATTATCATTCACAATATAAACAGTTTTTGATGCATAATCTTGCAGTGTTCTGCTTGTATTAACTGCTGTTGAGCTTACTGCATCAGGCGCATGAAGCAATGATAGCTGCTGCTCCCCAAAAAGAAAGTAATATCTCCCATCTGCTCCAATGCCTCTTGTCGGGTTAGTTGTTTGTTCCGAAGAATTTCCCTGATAAGAGAGAAATGCATATCCGACACTGCTCAAAACTAATATTCCTAACATGATGATGCTTATCCAACGCCGCCGTTTCTTCTCCCTAAGCAATTTCTGTTCAGTACTCTCAAGAGGCCTTATCATTGCCTATAAAACACAGCCCCATTTAAAAATCTATATGCTTTTTATGAAGCTAGAATAAAATAAGAGTTCTTTCACCTATTATCTTATTCAAAAAATCCTATTAATATTCTCACTTCTCCTAATAAATATGGCTCTCGCCAATCACCATAAAAAAAGAAAAGAAAAAAAGAAAAATTAATAATGCTTTTACGCAGCAGTTTCACTAGCCGCAGCAGTTACTTCAACCATTGCAACGTCTTGACCTGTGCCGACAAATTTCTTGCCAGCAGTCAAATCAAACTTGCTTGGTTCGCTAATAAGCTTTGTAACACCAGCAGAAGTATCACCTGCATTGTATCCAGCAACTAGTGTAGCTACTTTTCCGCCTGAGCGATCAAATGTCTGTACCAGGAACGATCCTGAACCAACACTTGTCTTACTCTCCCAGTTGGATCCGCAGAGTGGGAATGTTTCACCCAATAAGCTTGCAGCTACTGTATTGACACAGCTTCCACCAACAACAATTAAGTTCTTGCCAGAAACTGAAGCAACTTCGCTGTCAGCAACAGATACACTTCCTAAAGGAGTAACTGTTCCGCCGCCACTGGATGAACTACCTCCTGAGATTTCAGCACTATTTGCTGCAAAATATAATTGCGCAAATACTTGCTCATCAGGATAGCTTAAAGTAGCAACACTCTGGTCACTATCACTAGTGTCAATTGTAGCTATAGTTCCAAAGTAATCCGCCTTTTTAGCAAGTTTACTATTACTTGCTAAGGTATCATACCATGTTGCTGTATCAGAACCAGATATGGTCCCAGAAGGAACCCATGTTCTGATGACTGCATTAACACCAAGACCATCATCACTTGTTGCACCTGGCTCAAGAGTCGTTACCAATGCCTCATAGGTGCTTCTGTCATCTTTTTCTTCAAAGACAACAATTGCAGGATTGATAATAGGTCCTCCGGCCGGAGATTGCAAGTAAAGTACGGTTCTATTAACTCCACTGTAAGTTAAATTATATGTTAATTTACCTATTGCTCCAGTAATAGATAGAGTATCGCTAGAATTAAGTGTCGTCGTAGTTGTCCCAAAAGTTACATTAATTGCATCATTTGCTCCGGTAGCAATAAGTGCAATGGTAACATCAGTATACCCATCTCCATCAGGCAATCTTAATAACGTAGCATCTTGACCTTTCTCATCAATATTATCTAAGGTTATATTAAGCGGAGCATAAAATGCAAGCTTTGCACCTTTAGATGTTTTGATTGTTGGATAAACAACTAATGCCCCAGCAGCACCACTATCAGGATGATCTAGAGTAACATTACGAGCATCTTCAGATGCAGTTGAAGCACCATAGTAGAAAACAGTATACTGCTTTCCAGCAATAACTACTGTTCCAGTTCCTTCACTAGTAATAGATGTTGAATAGATATCTCCACTGAAAACATCAGTGAATTCTACTTTATCATCACCCGCTGTTGAAGAAGAAGAGTTAGAGACTCTCGATACTTTAACAAGGGCCCCGCTGTCTTCATTACCAACAACAATATAGTCGTTTCGGAAAGAAGCACGTTTTTCAATAACAGTAATATTATTCCCATCATTATTAGGCGTTAATAATATTGCATTATTTCCAGTTGCACTACCACTTCCAGCTGTAGACATGTTCTTAGCCCAGTTTACAATAGCTTCCTTGCCTCTGTAATCGCTAAACTTGACATACATCTTGTCATCCCCATTTGGATATATCTTGATATCTTCACGAGCACTGCCATTCATTGGGTTGAATAGTCCTGCACTAAAGTCTATCTTAAAACTTCCAAATACAGGGTCTACAAAAGATTGACCTGGTTTTATAGCGTCTTTATCAGAGTTAGCTGCAGCAACACTTACCACGATTTTAGTAACCGCTCCTGTTGTAGGAGCAGTTCCATTGTTGAATCTAACAATAGTTCCATCAAGAACCTTATTATCTTCTCCAGTAGAAACCGCACTTCCGTCAGTCAACGTTACTTTTTCAGCTCCTGCAATTACAGATGCAGATAATTTCAAGTTAGTTTCATCCGCATTAGTGATTGCAACAGTAACACCATTAATTTTCTTGGAAGCATTTTCATTAACTTCCTTAGTTTCACTATCACCTGCTTCATTAGTAACTTTTACAGTTGCTGATGTGTCAGATGCAGAGACTAATTCTACAGTATACTTCTTCCCTCCAATAGTAACTTCAGATGTCGGACTATCACTGGAAAGAAGGACTTTTTCAGCTGTTTTCAACAAAACTAGATCTGTGTTAGTTGTTGATGAAGCAACTGTGAACTTCTGTCCAAATAATTTGAAATCAGCTCCTTTTGTATCAGCATGGGTAAAGTTAATTGCCTTGCTGAAAGTAGCTGTCGCATTATAGGTATAAGTTGTGGTTGAAGTAGAAATTGCTAATCCAAAGTCTGGATCATCAGAGCTTGTTGGTTGCTTCGCAAAAGATATTTGAGGATTTGAACCTAAAACCAATGTTTGCGTTATTGTCGCATCCGCATTTCCTGAGAGTGATTCATCCTTTAATACGGTTGCAAGATTACTCTTTGTTAAAGTTGTTTTTACTTCATTAAGTGAATCATTCGCATAAATCTTGCTACTTCCTTCAAACAATGCAGCAGTTTCACCTGTTGTGCTTATTGTAGTTGAACCTCCAATTGTTTTTGCTGTTTGCGTTGCCAATTGATATTGCAAGTCTTTGGTAACATCAACCACAGCAGCTAAGTCCAGCTGCGCACCAGGCGCAGAGCCAAACACTACAGCCACATCAGCTTGCCCTCCTTTTATAAAAGGATCAGGATAAGTTGTTGCAGCAGCAGCTAACGCTACTGTAGAAGAAACCATGACCGCACTTGACAACACAGACGCAATCTTTCTAAAATTAAATTTCATTCTTTTTTTACCTCCTTTCAGCTTTGTACTCTTGGCAATCTTTACAGATTCCTCTTAGAGGAGACTGCTGTATAATCACAGTCCGCCGAGGCCATGTCGAGCATAATGCTCTGACAAAGTGTAAGCTTTTGCAAGCCTTACTTGGCCAGTACCCTAGCTTTCTAGAGTAAATATTTATAGGAGAAGGAGCTTTAAAAACCTTTGCCCCCAATTTTCGCTTAATTCAAGTAATACATTAAGACTTATTGAATTGCTTTATAAAGCTTTCGCTACTACTATCTCTGAAAACACAAATTTTCATAAGTATAAATAGCATTTCTCATACAGAAATATAAGATATATGTTATTTAATACCATATATAGGTAATAGAAACATATATATAGGCAATATACTTAATAGACGTGGAGGATATTTTATTTATGTCTACTAAGCCTAAAATTCGTGAAATTTCCCTTGTTGAAGAAAGCGGCACTTTCACAACTTTCTTTAAAAAATTTTCAGGAGAGCATAAAGAAGAATTTAATTTTGAGGGCTTAACTGCTCTAAGGCACATTTTAAGCAATCAAAAAGCGAAACTCTTACATTTTATAAAAACCAGAAATCCAACTTCAGTTTATTCCTTGGCAAAACTTACAGGAAGAGATTTTAAGTCCGTTAGTAACGACATTAAAGTTCTTGAGCGTTTCGGCTTTATTGACCTTATTGCTGAAAAAACAGGTAAACGTGAGAGATTAAAACCTATCCTAACAGTTAAGAAAGTGATCATTGAAGTAAATATCTAATTCTTACACAAGGAAATTTAAAGTTCGTTTAATTAAATTTGGTTTTCTTCTACTTTCAAGCTTAAAAATATAGAGTTTCCTTTTATAAGCTTGCCAAATAAAAGTATATCTAAATAAGATACCCAGCTAAGAACAAAAAAGGGAATTTTAAAGATATTCCTCTCCTCTTTCTTTCTTAAATTCTCTTTGATTGACTGCCCTGCACGCCCAATTGCTTTATCTTCCCTTTCTTTACCAAGTAGATGACTGCTAAAACGAGCAAATCTATCTTTTATAGCATCAGTAAATTGCTGAAAAAATATAGAATAGAAGTAATAATCATCTATATTAAGCGAACTTTTTTCAAAAAGCTCTTTAAATTCATCATATGTTAATCTGTTAACATGCCCTTCTTCATGTTCATTGCCTAAGAGCCTCTTTTTAGAATTAAATATTCTTTGTCTAATACTTCCAAATCCCCATCCTCTAAGACTAGTATAAATTAATATTCTCCCTTCTTTTTTAAGAATTCTCTTAAAATCTTTCATCATTGTAAGCAGATCTTTCTCATCAATATGCTCAAAAACATCCATTAAGATTATACAATCTACACTCTTACTCGGCAATTTATTTTTTAGAACATTGCATTGCACTCTGACAATTTCTTTTTCAGGTATTTTCTTCAAAGCGATTTTAGAAATATCAGATACAATTATTTTTTTAAAGTCTTTAATAAAATAGCTTCCCCAATTTCCAACTCCTCCTCCAGCATCATATAAAACTTCTTTATTTTTCAAAGATTTAATAAACTTTTTTATAATCTTAGCTTTGACATACTTGCTAAACCATTTATATCTTGACCTATCTATAGTCCAATAATTAGAAGAATAAAACTCGTCATTTATTTTTTTATAATCCATATAACACACAACTTATTTTAATTAAAAATAACAAGTGTTTAAAAATATATTCAATATCAAAATATCTATAAGTTTAAAGCTTTTTAATTACAAACCCTCATTTCACTTATAATAATCCCTCTAGGAAAAGCAGGTACAATGTATTCTGCTCCTGAAAAGCGAGCAGAACAGTTTCCTTTTGTGAGAGAAAGGATTTCTTTTTCATCATTTGAACTAGCATTAATCGCAAAACTTATATTAAACACATATCCCTTGAAAGCCCTTTCGGTCCCAACTTGCCAACTGCTATCTAATACTTCTTTCCATGTACGCTCTAATGTAAAGCAGGTATCTTCTCCTCTTACACAGAACTTTCCTTCATTACATGCATTTAATAGCTCACCAAGAGAAGCATAATTTGGTTCATAACTAAGTGCACAATCGCTTGTATAAGATGCAGCGCCCTCTAAAAATTGTCTAATATCAATACTCTCCCGTATTTCAATATCATGGGCTTTTCTTAAGGTAATGCCTAAAACAACAAGAAAAATAACAGCAACAAGCACTACAACTGCTACGAATCCAACGATTTCCTCTTGTGCTTTCCTTCTTTTTAAATAATTATCCTTCATTTCTTATCCTCCTTCCTGAAGCGTATATCTTTCCTAATTCACATTTTACATATCCTTGCTCATTAAACTCTTGCTTACAGAGAGCAACAAACGCTCCAACAGGAGTGCCAAATTCTTTGCTTTTATTTACTATAGTAATAGACCTGCAATCAGGATAGTTTTCTTTTCTGCATTCTCCCTCTTTTTGAGGCGCAATAACTTCAACAGAAAGATACTCTAGCTCCCAAAATCCTTTGTATCCTTGCCGCTCTTTCAACAGCAGTACTTTGTCCATATCAATGCATCCAGTGCATGAAGTAGCAGTCCATGCAAATTCAGGTGATGCAGAGAGCTTTCTTACAAGAGCTTGCGCTTCTGCCTCTCTCTGCAAAGCAGCATCCTCTCGCACATCTGAAAGCCTGATAGAAAAGTAAAACAAAGCAACAAGCCCAAAAAATATCATCAGTGCAACTAGCACAAAAGCCATTTCCTGAATTTTCAACTGCCCTCTTTTTCCAATATTAGAATAACTTACACGATAATAATTCATTCGCCCTCCCTAATTCTTTAGCATATGATGAAATTGTCCTCAATTGAGCAGAGCTGTTCAAAGCAGAGGTTAAATTTCTATATAGCAGAAGTTGCTGTTCCAAGCCAGAACTACATCCTCTAGGCGAGAGAAATTCGCTCTTCGCTCTATACAAAAAGGCTAGTTCAGATGCCCTGCTCATTATTCTCTTAATTTGGCATTCGTAAATGCTGGGCTCTGCAAAAATTGCCCCATATAAAAGTGTATAATCATCCCCTGCATTATCATAATACACCACTTGCCTTCCTTTTCTCACCTTCTGCGCCTGCAGATCAATATCTATAGAGCATCCAGTGCTAGAAAAACATACTGTGCGGGAATTTGATTTACATTCCCTAATATCATCACTAACATTTATGTTTTTTGGTCTTAGTGATAATAATTCATCCCTTATATATGTTGGTGGTTGTACAAAGCAATACTCATCTTTAGCGGAAATAAGATACTGGGCATCTGCTATTTTGTAGGGCATTGATAAGGGTTTAGAAAAAACCACAAAATCCCTGCCTTCAACTACATTATGAGAAAATATAT
Source organism: Candidatus Woesearchaeota archaeon (assembly GCA_964362065.1). Lineage (GTDB taxonomy): Archaea > Nanobdellota > Nanobdellia > Pacearchaeales > GW2011-AR1 > VGKP01. The sequence continues at coordinate 6,939 of CAYIDE010000032.1, forward strand.
ATTTATTATAGAATGTGCTTTCTATTCCAGGTTCGCTCCATTCTTGTCCAATGCCAGAACGTATTGAAATACTAAGTTTCTGCTCGCCAAAAGTCCCAACACTCGCACAGCCATTAAATATTCTCGTAGTTTCGGGAAAGGAGATAAGGGAAATTTTTCCAGATTCAAGATTCGTCTCAATAGGTGTAAGTAAAATGCCAAATTCTTTTGCTGCAGCACTCTCTTCGATTTTTCTCTCTGATTTTACAATGCTTGAAGCAGCATACAGTGCTAAAAACAGAATAACCGCCCCCACTATGATTGCAAATAGCCAGCCAAAACTAAACTCGAATCCTCTTTTATAAAGCATAGATAAAGGAAGAATTAAATCTTTATAAATTCAATGATGAGATGCAGAGAAGAATCTTATAGAATTAGGATAGTGGAATGAACCAGAAAAAACTAAAAAATAATCTTTAAAAAATAATCCTAAGAAAAAGGATAGATATTTTTTATGTTAAACTCCTTAGTAAATATCCAATTAAATTTTTAGTTGTCTGAACATGATTTTCATTAAAGGAATAAGGCCCAAATATACCTTTAAAACTATCATCAAACTGCAGCTGATTGAGAAGGGAAGATTGTTTCCTTATTGATTCCTTAAGTTTTTTAAGATCTCCTTTTTGAATATGTTTCCTTAGTTTTTCTTTATTGCAAGGCATAAGCGCAACAATATCTCTAATATCAGATAATCTTCCACTATGGAATTTCATTGCAATAAGCAGCTCTTTCTCAGGAGTCGAGAATTCTGAATTATTTAGTTTTCTTTTTGCAGAATGTCTCTTTATATAATCAATTCCCCAAGTTGCTCCTGTCGCTCTCGAAGCTAAACCATTAATAAATAAGTAAATATTAACAGGTAAATTTTGCATCTTCTTCATAAATCGCTTAAAGTTCTCTCCATAAAGAAGAGCAATTTCTTTCTCGTAATGCAATACATAGCCTTCTTTATCCAAAATTTTCTCAAAACTTTCAAGTTTATCTTCTCCAACTGTAATATCCAGATCAATCGAGAATCTTTTTTTATAAGTAGAGATTGCATAACCTCCTACTACAATAAAGTCTAATTTTTTATCCAAGAATAAATTAAGTATTTTCATTATCTCTTGTTCTCTTTTAAGCAAGCCGGTTCGCGAATCTATTTTAGACATTTGTTGATACCTCTGCATATCTCATGTTTAATCCCAAATTGTAGATTCTATCTAATTGTTCTAAGACATTTTCTAATTGCAATTTTTCCCCCCATTTAACCAATTCTTTTAAAGGCATAACAGGCAAGCCGTCTTTTTTTTCTATCTTCAAATTTTCTTTTTCTATTATCCAAACTAAGGGTTTTTTACTATTTGATTTTCCTTCAGTGTAAGAAATTCCTTCTTTTTTTAATGCATTCTTTAAAGCATTCACATCTTTCTTTTCAACTTCTATGAAATAGATTCTGTCATAAAAATCTCCAGTGATAAAACCTCCTTTAGTCCAGATTGTTACAGCTGTTCCTTTGGCAAACCTTATTTTTAATTTTAAGGTTTTAACTAATCTCCAAAATCTATTGTCTTTTTCAATAACAGAAACTGCGTCATCCAACTCCTTAAACTTCGTATATATGCGATTCTTATTAATTTTAATAATATTTTTGTTGCCTTTTCTGATTAAACTAATAACCTCATATTTTTCTAATTCAGAAATCCATCTGTATACGGCTGAATAAGCAAATCCTATTCTTGATGCCAAGCTATGTATGCTCTCTCCATTCTCAGCATTTTTTATTATGCATGTTGTTATTTCATTTATTATTGCCATTGTATGCGAATTACCTTTAAATTTTCAATATTTGACTTTTAAGTTCTTATTATCTTTTTAAAGATAATTAGTTTAAATACTTTTCTATGTATCTTAAGATAATTTTAATTGGTTTCATACGTTAATTAAATTCAAGTATACATTTCTATCCAGCATGAAAGTAATTCAATCTTTAGTAATTAGGATAAGGTTTGATTCGTTGTTTGAGAGCTGATAAAGGATTATAAGCATGCCCCATTACTACATCCGTTATTGCATACATAATAATTTGAATTGTTAGGACAAGCAAATTCAACAATAGTACTGCTTCCAGATAAACAATAATCAGTAATTGGACCGCTTGAATTTGTTAGAGTTCCACGTACATTATAATTTATCCCTCCATCTGTATCAGAGCATGCCAATGTCTGATTTGTCGGAGAAGGAATACATGTTTCAAATGAACTAATCCCTGGCCATGGGTCTTGAATAATTAAATATCTTTCATCTTCCGGGATTGCTTGAGATCCAAAATATTTCAGATAATAAACAAGACCTCCTACAACAACACTGCCGAAACCCTCACTAAAAATGCTCGCGCTGTATATATCACCAGTGAAATAATCTATAAATCGTACTGAATCATCATTTGGTGTTTGGGAAGAAGTATTAGAAATTCTAGATACTTTTACTAATTTTGCTCCTACGGGATTGCTGAGCAATGTATACTGCGCCCTATGCAATTGGTCTCCCTCTTTTTTAGCAATGACCTCTCCTCGATTAATAATTTGTTGTAATATTGTACGAAGACTTGAGTTCACCTCGGCACATTTATCTACTTGTGGAATACAAGCACCATTACTGCAAGCAAACGGACAGATATACAAAGCGCCATTTATTTTATTGCCAGTGCAGAATCTTTCAGATAATACTGTTGAATTTAGACAAGCTTCAGAGTAATTTCTACAGAAAAGATTTGTGCAAGCCCTTGCCACACCACTGACGTTGTAATTTATCCCTCCATCACTATCCGTGCATGTCTGAGTAGGAGGAAG